>JAQVZU010000117.1 GCA_028708035.1 Alphaproteobacteria bacterium | reverse complement strand
CGGGCGACGAAGTTATGGGGTTCGGATCGTCTTGCTTTGCGAGCCACGTGGTGACTAGGGAAAGTGCGGTTGCGAAAAAGCCTCAAGCGTGGAGTTTTGCACAGGCGGCGACTGTGCCGACGGCATTTTTTACGGTCTATTATGCGCTGAAGCATCTTGCGAATTTGCAGCCGGGAGAACGCATTCTCATTCATGGCGCAGCGGGAGGAGTTGGGATTGCGGCTATTCAGATTGCGCGGCATCTCGGAGCAGAGATATTCGTCACAGCGGGCAGCGAGGAGAAGCGGGATTTTGTGCGGTTGCTTGGAGCTGAGCATGTGTCGGACTCGCGGAGTTTTGCATTTGCGGACGACATTTTGGCGCAGACTTGCGGCGAAGGGGTCGATGTTGTCCTCAATTCGCTTGCGGGCGAGGCAATCAACAGAAATTTGCGCGTGTTGAAACCGTTCGGAAGATTCCTGGAACTCGGCAAGCGGGATTTCTATGAAAATACCCACATCGGATTGAGGCCGTTTAAGGACAATATCAACTACTATGGCATCGATACAGACCAGCTTTTGACAGCCCGGCCCGAGTTGGCAGCGCGCTTGTTTGAAGAAGTGATGGCGCTGTTCGATGAGGGGATTTTATTTCCCCTGCCTTACACCGTGTTCTCGGCTGAGCGGATCGTCGATGCATTCAGGTATATGCAGCAGTCGAAGCATATTGGCAAAGTCGTCGTTGATCTTGCAAACGCGAAAATTGATGTTGAGCAAGCCCAGAAGAAAGAGCGACTGAAGCTTGACGCGCAGGGAACATATCTCATCACGGGTGGGCTCGGAGGGTTTGGGCTGGAGTCGGCAAAGTGGCTCGCTGAGTGCGGGGCAGGGACACTCGTTCTGCTTGGCAGGCGCGGCATGGAAACGCCTGGGGCTCCGGACGCTGCGGCGCAGGTCGAGGCTCTTGGAGCCAAGATACATGTGTTTGCTTGCGATGTTTCTGACAAGGAGGCGCTGAAGAAAGTCTTTGCCTCTATCAAGGACTTGCCGCCGTTAAAAGGTATCTTCCATGCGGCAGCGGTTTTTGACGATGCGCTACTGGCAAATCTTGACGAAAAAAGGTTTGAAGCAGTGCTGAAGCCGAAGGCGGTGGGGGCTTGGAATCTCCATGAGCTTAGCGCCGGAACGGCTCTCGATTTCTTTGTGCTGTATTCGTCAGTTACAACGGACATTGGAAATCCGGGACAAGCGAATTACGTCGCGGCGAATGCGTATTTACAAGCGCTCGCGGCTTGGCGCAGAAGGCAGGGATTGCCCGCGACGTGCGTGAACTGGGGGCCGATTGGAGACGCGGGGTATCTGACCCGCAACGAAAACATAAAGGACAGCCTTGCGAACCGACTTGGCGCGAAGTCCTTAAGCGCACGGCAGGCTCTTGAGGAATTGGAACAGTTGATCCTGAAAAAGGAAACCGGCATCACGGTGGCGGATTTCGATTGGGGGTCTTTGTCACGCATGCTGCCGTCGGCGAAAAGCGCGCGCTTCGATGCCTTGCGGCGCACCGAGGGAGCCGGAGGATCGAGTGAGAATTCAACCGCCGACATCCATCTTTTGATCGCGGACAAGCCTGTCGAAGAAGTGACAAAGATCGTCAAGGAACTGATTATTGTCGAGGTCGCGAAGATTCTATGCATCGGACCCGAGCGGATTGACGCGTCGCAGCCCCTATCGGAAATCGGCATGGATTCTCTAATGGTCGTCGAATTGGCTCTTGCCATTGAACAGCGAATGGGCGTTAACTTGCCAGCCATGGCGCTGAGCGAAGGTTCTGGAAGCATTGACAGGATTTGCACGAAGTTAGCCGAAAAGCTTTGCGGCGGTGCCGAGGAGAAAAAAGGCGACAACCTTGAGATGCTTGTCGATGCAGTGGCGGCCCAGCACAATGAAAGCCTTTCGGCTGAAATCGTCGCCGAAACCATTGCGGAGATTAAGAGCCAAACGCATTCGAAAGCGAGGCGCATTGCATGAGCAAAAGTTTTAGCCTTACGGGTAAAGCGCGTTCGGAGCTTATCCAGAGATTTTCTAAGCAAAAGCAGGAGCCTTCTGGCGATATGGCCGCAGCCATCGCCGCATCCATTCCTGAAGCTTTTACCCGCTTTGACCAGTTTCCCGGGTATGAGAAGCTCTTGGTGCCTCAGATCGCAGCCAAAAGAATGGGAGTCGGAAATCCATTCTTCAAATGTCATGAGGGGAATGCGGGCGCGACAACCGTAATCGGCGGAAAAACGTATCTCAATTTTTCCAGCTACAACTACTTGGGGCTTTCAGATCATCCAAAAGTCGCGGCTGCGGCCAAGGCCGCAATAGACCGGTATGGAACGACTGTTTCAGCAAGTCGGTTGGCTGCAGGTGAACGCCCGATCCATCGCGAACTCGAAGAGGCGATCGCCAAATTCTATGATGTCGAGGATTGCGTCGCATTCGTCGGAGGACATGCGACGAACGTGACAACGATTGGGTATCTGTTCGGAGCCAAGGATCTTGTGATCCACGACGCGTTGATACACAACAGCGTGGTCGAGGGTGTCAGGCTTTCAGGTGCGGCGCGAAGGTCCTTTCCGCATAACGATCACGAGGCTTTGGATGCCATTCTTTCAGAAATTCGCGGGCAGTTTGAACGCGTGCTGATAGTGATTGAGGGGCTTTACAGCATGGACGGCGATGTGCCGGAGTTGCCGAAATTTGTGGACATCAAGAGGCGCCATAAGGCTTTCCTCATGATTGATGAGGCGCATTCGATGGGCGTTCTCGGCAAGACAGGTGGCGGCATTCGTGAGCATTTTGGTGTCGAGGGCAAAAATGTGGATATCTGGATGGGGACGATGAGCAAGTCCCTGGCTGGATGCGGCGGATATATTGCGGGAGAGCATGCGTTAATCGAAAATCTGAAATACGCCTCGCCGGGGTTTGTTTATTCTGTTGGCTTGTCGCCAATGCTGGCGGCGGCATCGTTGACAGCGCTTGGGCTTATTCGAGAAGAGCCGGAACGCGTCCAAAATCTTCGGGCGCGCGCGACGCAGTTTTTTAATATGTGCAAAGAGCATGAAATTGATACAGGAACCTCGCAAGGGTATGCCGTTGTTCCGGTGATAGTGAAGAGCTCGCTTAAAGCGGTGAAACTTTCGAATGACCTGTTTGAGCGCGGGATTAATGTTCAGCCAATCATTCATCCAGCGGTTGAGGAGCGGGCGGCGCGGTTGCGATTCATTTTTAACGCGACGCACACCGAAGAGCAAATAAATACTCTAGTGAAGATGCTGGTGGAGTTGGGGTGAGGGCGTAGGGCAAAATAATTTTTTCATGGGACAATGTTCATGAACGGCAGCATAAAAACGGTTTTTGTTTTAGGGCTTCTGGCGCTCGTCCCCGGCTGCGCGTGGGTTTCGCGTGACGGGCCGAGAACAGGAGAGATTGAAAGCGCTCCAACGGATAGTGCTGGACAGCAGTCTTATATGGTCGTTGATCTCGACAAGGATCTGGCGAAGACCGTCAAGGAATATCACGGCAGGCCGACGCCCATCAATCTCGCGGATTTCCCGTTGCCAAGGCCTGTCGGTCTTGTGGGCTCGGGCGATGTTTTGCGCATTACCATTTGGGAGCCCGCGCCGCAGCAGGGCGGCATTTTCTCAGGAGCTCGCAGCCCCGACGTTTCGGCTTTGGTCGATGCGGACGGCACTATTTCACTTCCGTATGCGGGCCGGTTTAGCGTGCGCGGCTTATCGCTTCCGCTTGTCGAGCAAGAGATTGCGCTTAGGTTGAAAGGGAAAGCCTATAACGCTCAGGTCGCTGTGCAACTGGCCGACAATGTGGCCAACACCGTTTTCGTTCAGGGAGAGGTTGGACACCCGGGGCGGTTTCCTCTGACTCCTTGGGGTTCCAAGCTTATGAGCGTGATCGCATCGGCAGGCGGACCGAAGTTGCAACCGCATGAGGCTATCGTGCAGGTTCGCCGCAGCGACAAGACCTTTTCGGCGGATCTCTACCGGATCATGAGCGATCCGTCGCTTAATATTCTTCTTTCGCCGGGAGACGACATTCTTGTCTCAAAACGGCAGGATATGTTTTTCGCTTTCGGCGCAACGCGTAAGGTCGGGCAGGTGCCTTTTAACCAGTATACGACGACGCTATTGCAGGCGCTCGGGGCCATCTCCGGTCTTCAAGATGAGCGCGCCGATCCTCAGGGAATTTTTATCTTCAGACGTGAGCCGAAGGATCTTGCCGACCGTTTTCCAAAGCCAGCCGCGGCAGTCGCTTCGAACGACACGGTGCCAATCGTGTATCGTCTCGACATGGAAAACCCCAGCTCGTTCTTTATTCTGGATACTTTCCCGGTCCGTCCGTCCGACATTGTCTATGTGTCGAACGCGCCAATGACGGAAGTGTCGAAGGTTATGAATTCGATTATGGGAAGCACAGGCAATCTGATGAATACAGGGTTGTCAGCAGCCGCTGTCGCAAAGTGATGTTACTGGAGTGGTGTTGCGGTTGATGGTATTCGCGATTGACAACCTCGTTGTGCAGCAGCAGAATTCGCGTTGCTTCGCCGCATATGGGTTTTTGCGTATCGCATTTTGTGGATGCTTTGCGCT
>JAQVZU010000116.1 GCA_028708035.1 Alphaproteobacteria bacterium | reverse complement strand
AACTCCCTCGCCGTACATGATGTCGAATTCGACCGTACGGAACGGCGGGGCCAATTTGTTTTTTACGACCTTAACTCGGGTCTGGTTGCCCACAACAGCTTCATGATCCTTGATCGATCCGATGCGGCGAATGTCAAGGCGAACCGAGGCATAGAATTTGAGGGCGTTGCCGCCGGTGGTTGTTTCCGGGTTTCCGAACATAACGCCGATCTTCATGCGGATCTGATTGATAAAGATCACCATGCATCGCGACTTGGAAATCGAGCCTGTGAGTTTTCTTAAAGCCTGGCTCATGAGGCGGGCCTGAAGGCCCATGTGACTATCGCCCATTTCGCCTTCAAGCTCGGCACGCGGCACCAAGGCTGCAACAGAGTCGACAACAAGGACGTCAATGGCTCCGGACCGGACTAGAGTGTCAGCGATTTCAAGGGCTTGTTCTCCCGCATCGGGCTGAGAAACCAGAAGATTGTCAATATCAACACCCAATTTGCGAGCATAGATCGGATCAAGAGCGTGCTCGGCGTCCACAAAGGCGCATGCGCCGCCGGATTTCTGGGCTTGCGCAATGACATGCAGGGCGAGCGTTGTCTTTCCAGAGCTTTCTGGACCATAGATCTCGACGATCCTCCCGCGCGGCAGACCGCCTATGCCAAGGGCAATGTCAAGGCCTAAGGAGCCAGTCGAGATGGTCTCGATTTCCGTAGCCGCTTCCTTTGCGCCCAGTTTCATGACCGAGCCTTTGCCAAAAGCACGTTCAATCTGGCTTAGGGCAGCATCAAGGGCTTTTTGACGTTCGGGATTCATTTCCTTGCCTTCTTTTTCGACGATATGGAGATTGGCGTTGCGGGAGGCGCTCATTGATAAACTCCTTTGATTAGCACAGGAATGTAGGGGAGGAGAAACAGAGATCGTTGTTTACGTTTTGTTCTTTACGTCAGGGCGCTTTCTTTTGCAAGTTCTTTTTTTGTTCTTTTTACGGAAAGTTGCTAACGGGTTGTTAGAGATGGTTGACAAAAATTTTAGGCGAAACGAGGGCACCTCTTGAACTGGAAAGCATATATGTTAGCCTTCCAAAATCAAATCACCGAAGGGCTCAATGAAGTTTATTAAATCCCTGTTTCTTTGCACGGCTGGGGCCTTATGGGCTTCGCCGGTTTTTGCCATACCGGCATGTTACAATTCTGCCCAAGTGCATGCCGAACAGATGCTGAGGCTGCATTCTGAGCTTATGGTTATTACCATAACATGTAGACAATCATCCGATGGACGCGCATTGACACCTGCATACACGTCGTTTACGCACAGATATGTGAAGACTATCCGAGCAGCTGAACAGGTCATGATTGCCTATTATAAAACAGCCAAGAAGGGCGATCCGGTTTCCCAACTTGACGCATTGCGCACGCGGCTCGGCAATGAGATCGGCCAGAAGGTTGCGAAGGTTTCCGCACCGACTTTTTGTGCTATTAACCGGGATAAGGTGGTTCAGTTCGCTATGGCTTCGCCGGAGTACCTTGAAAGAGAGGTCAGGAGCATGGAAAAAAATGAGCCATCGTATGTTTCTCCATGCAAGATAAGGACAGCAATGGCGGGAAAGGACCGGTAGCGCGTGGTTGATATCGGACAAATTGCCGGGTTGCGCATGAGGGTTCGGACTTTTGTCGAAAGCATTGTCAATCCGCAGTCCCCCATCAATCCTTATGTCCGGCTTATGCGCGCCGACAAGCCTACGGGGACGTGGCTCCTGCTGTTGCCCTGCTGGTGGGGCGTAGCTTTTTCGGCGACATACTTTCCTAATTTGTGGCTTATGTTTCTGTTTGCTGTCGGAGCGATTATTATGCGCGGTGCAGGATGCGTGGTTAACGACATCTATGACCGGAAGCTCGACTGCATGGTGGCGCGCACACAACAACGTCCTTTAGCTAGCGGAGAAATTGCGTTACCGCAGGCGATCCTTTTTCTTCTGGGACTTCTGGCCTTAGGATTGGGAGTTCTTTTTCTGTTTAATACCGCCACGATTATTCTGGGCGCACTTTCTCTAGCGCTTGTTTTTACTTATCCCTTGATGAAAAGGATTACATGGTGGCCCCAGTTTTTTCTTGGGCTCGCGTTTAACTGGGGTGCGCTCTTAGGGGGAACGGCAGTCATGGGGCGCGTCGATTCGACTCATCTTCTCGTCTACACTGGCGGAATTTTTTGGACGTTGGCATACGATACCATTTATGCACATCAGGATAAGCGTGATGACATTAAGGTGGGAATCAAGTCCACTGCGCTTTTGCTTGGTGGAAATTCTCTTCGGTGGATTTCTCTGTTTTACACGATCACCATAGGATGCTTGTTCCTTGCGGGTATGGCGCATCCCGATGGCATGGGACGCATTTATACATGGGGCATCTTGGCTGCGGCGTGCTTTGCGGCCATGCAACTGAGCCTTTGGAATCCGGACGATCCAGGAAACTGCTGGAGGCGGTTTACCGCCAACAGGGACTTCGGCCTTATTGTGCTGGCAGCAATTGTCGCTGGACGCATTTTCAACTGACGCCGATGTCCATGGCCCCCGTTAAATTCATTCAGGCGCAAACGCAAATAATTTGCCCTTCAATCCTGCCCGAAATAAAGCTTCATCTTGCTACCGAGGTGACTCCGTTGTGGAAGCTTACAGAAGAGGCATTGCGTCGCGACGATTTGCCGCCGCCGTTTTGGGCGTTTGCGTGGCCCGGAGGACAGGGCATAGCAAAGTTCGTTCTCGACAATCCCGTTGTCGTTAGAGGCAAACGCATTATCGATATGGCGTCAGGGAGCGGCATAGTGGCGATTGCCGCAATGAAAGCGGGCGCCAAAAGCGCCCTTGCCGTCGATATTGACAGGCTGGCACTGGAAGCCATCAAACTTAATGCAATTTTGAACGGGGTCAAAGTCGCGGCGGTAGAAAAAGTTGATTTTTCGAAACCATTCGCCAAGGCCGACGTGATTCTGGCAGGAGATGTATTTTATCAGCAGGCCATGAGCGCTTCGTTGCTCCGCTGGCTTCGCCTTTGTGTCGAAGTCGGGAAAGAAGTTTATGTCGGCGATCCTGGGCGAGCTTACGTTCCGCAAAAAGGGATGGTTCGGCTTGCGTCGTACGACGTACCCACGTCGCGCGATCTTGAGGACTGCAGCATGCGTACTGCAACGGTGTGGCGCATGGAGAAAATAAGGGTTCAGGATGACGATTGACATGGTTTGGCCGACTGCCTTGGCCCACTCTCTTCTTCATATTGTCACCGACTTTGGCGACGATGCCGTAACCGGAGCTCTTGCCGTTGCGATTACCGCCTATCTTCTGCTCTCAAAGCAGAAAAATGGGGCGCTGATGTTCGCGTCGGCGTTTATAGCCACCGTGGGTACGCTTGCGCTTGCAAAAATGGCGCTTTACAGTCAATGCGCGCCGTCCGCAAATTTTTATGGCGTTCGGTCTCCAAGCGGCCACAGCGGGTTATCGGTTGTGGTATACGGACTTTTTGCAGCGCTTGTTTCCACGAATCTCTCGGGATGGCGGCGAGTTCTTCCGTTTTTTGTCGCGTTTTTCTTGGTAATGGCGGTGTCGGTTTCTCGCATACTGCTAAAGGCACATAGCGTCGGCGATGTAGTGGTGGGGTTTGCCGTGGGGGCGATCGCGAGTGCGGCGGCATGGGCGTTGTGGATGCGCCGAGAAACGGTGCGCATCGACTGGCAAAGAATGTCCTTGATTGTCCTAGTCGTTTTGACGATTATGGTCGGCGCTCATTTTTCAGCCGAAGGCCTTTTAACAGCTATAGCGCGTTATGTCCGAATGCGTTTTGGATGTACATAAAGAGCCTTGGCGGTTCTTGCCAAGGGGCCCCTTTTGCGTGCAAAGTCTCTTAGAGAACAATGAGCGGGAAAAAAGACAGCATGGCTAAAATACTTAATTTTACATTGTTACTTTTTTTGGCTTGGCCTGCGCGCGCAATGGAGATGGATTGCCAAGCTCTTCCCGACCCGGAAATCGTTGTTAATCAATATTTCGAGGAGCCCCAGTTCGATCATTCCATTCCGATGGAGACCCTAAAGGCCATCAGCATGAAGGAACAGAATCTTACTGATTTTCAGAGAGCGTTCCTTGAAAATGCCCGTGCACGTATCGGAGGCCTAACTGCGCAAAAACCCGCCGTTCGGAATTCAGTCACTATTAACATCCGCACGGATTCGGAAGGAACCTCTTGCGTACAAATCACGAAGGTGAAAATTGACGTAAGCATTACGAACTCGATCGTGCGCATTGCGCGGGAATTTCCGGAGGGCTCATGCAGCTACCAGGCCGTTCTCGCACACGAGCTGAAACATGTCGCAATGGCGCGCAGATTTCTTTACGAAGTCGCGCCGATAGCAAGAGACTACGTCAAAAAGTTCCTTGAGCGTTACGGCGCGGTGAAAGTCGGAAGCGATCCATCAGGACAAAAAGCGAATGAGATTATTACCTGGAGTCTCAACCAATACATCAACGGCTATACGACGGACATCATGAATAATTTTTCAACCCGGTCCGGACAAATTGATACTCCGGAAGAGTACAAGAGCATCGCTCAAAGCTGCAATGGAGAAACACAGCGCATCTTTAATAGTGTTTATGGAACTTCAAAAGCAAGAA
>JAQVZU010000040.1 GCA_028708035.1 Alphaproteobacteria bacterium | reverse complement strand
GGGTTGCTTAGCAAAAGGCGGTATCTCTCATGAGCTGCTTCAGCCCGATTTTCAAGCCATTCAGCCAAGGCATCAATTCCGACTTTCTCAAAATCAGATGGAGAGAGTTCCCGGCGAATGCGTTGGGAAACATGAGCGCCATATCGGCGGCTAAGTTCTTCGTATGTCAATGTCGGCTCCTCGGCGTATAGCTCCTCTTAACCCCAAAGGCTAATGTTTCGTCTGGAAATGCATGCTATGTCTTATTGAGGTTAGTACGTTGTCCAATCGGTCTTCAAATGAAAGAGAGGAAACGTCGGTTTCGCGAATGCCTTCAAACCATTCCAGCGTCCTTAAAACTGCCCGGGCATTTTCCATTCCCAGACTTTCCTCTAACTCCAGAAAATCGAGGTCGCCGAAGCCGACCGTGCACTTCCTCATGGACTGTCTTTCTTATGGTTTATAAATGTCTCGCAGATAAAATGAAGAGGCCCTATTATCACGATAGCTCCGGCTACCCTTTTTGAACAATAAACTGCCCATTTGTGCATGTAAAGAAGAAAAAACACTGATTCAATGCGCAAAAACATGCAATTCCTGCGCGAAAAAAAGCATTTATGGTTAATTTTGTTGCTTGCGGAAGAAATTCGCCGCTATGGGACTATACAGACCCTGTCGCAAGCTTTACACGCAATCCATCGAGATCTTTCGTGAATACAATTTGACACGCGAGACGCGAATCCGGGGTTACGTCGAATGCGCCATCGAGCATCCCAACTTCTTCTTCGTTCGGTTCGGGGAGCTTCGACTTCCATGCGGGGTCAACATAGACGTGGCAGGTCGCGCATGCGCATGAACCTCCGCATTGCGCAAGGATCGGGACGCCTCCCTCGCGGATGATTTCCATCAGAGTCCAATCCTCTGTTGCCTCAAGTTCGTGTTCCTTGCCTTCCATATCGGTGAGATAGACTTTCATCTGAATATCCTATTTGTGATCTTGGGTTACATTCTTGTCGACACCGAGCTTGCCTTTAATATCGCTGCTCGATGTCGTGTACTGGAACCGGTAGCGCCTGTCCGGATGAATATACGTAAACGCCTTTTTCGCCATCAATGCAGCTTCGTGGAAGCCGGAAAGAATCAGCTTCATTTTACCCGGATAGGTATTGATGTCGCCTACGGCAAATACTGTGGGCACGCTTGTTTCAAAATCGGCGGTATTGACGGGGATCAAATTATCCTGAAGCGCAATGCCGAAGTTGGCGACTGGACCCAATTTCATCGTGAGGCCGTAAAAAGCAAGGATCGCATCGCACGGAATATCGACTGCGTTCTTGGCATCGTCAACCAGTGTAACGCTTCGCACCTGCCCCTGTTCGCCCTTGACCTCGGCGAAGTTCGCAATTTTTAGGTCCATTTTTCCTTCTGCGACCAAAGCGCGCATTTTGCCCACGCTATCTGGCGCAGCACGGAACTCGTCGCGGCGGTGGACAAGCGTGATGCGCTTGGCGATGGATTGTAAATTCAGCGCCCAATCAAGCGCTGAATCCCCGCCTCCCGCGATGACGATGTTTTTGCCGCGGAACTTGTCCTTCTTTCGGACAGAGTAGAAAACAGATTTGCCTTCGTATTGTTCGATATCTTTAATCGGCGGGCGTTTGGGCGTGAAGCTGCCGCCTCCGGCGGCAATAACGACCAAGCGGGACTCGATGACAGCCCCTGTATCTGTCGTAAGTCTCCATTTCCCCTCTGGGAGCTTAATCAGGCTTTCGGCCATCTGGCCGAGGTGGAAAGTCGGGGCAAATGGCTTAATTTGCTCAAGCAGGCGCTCGGTCAGTTCGGCCCCCGTGCACATCGGAACGGCGGGAATGTCGTAAATCGGCTTTTCGGGATACAACTCACCGCATTGGCCGCCGGGTTTGTCCAAAATGTCCACCACGGCGCACTTGATGTCATTAAGGCCTAACTCGAAGACTGAGAAAAGGCCTGTAGGGCCTGCGCCTATAATGACGGCGTCGGTTTGATAGGTTTCTTGTGGTTCTGTCATTTATATATCCTTCTATGGTGTCTTAGCGGAATGACTATGGGGCTTCAAGCGTTTCGGAACGCTTGGCATGGCTGCTATCGCAGCGGTATGCTAAAAAGCTCAACTTTGCATTTACGCGCCGGTGTATTTTGGCTCGCGCTTGGACTGATAAGCATTCATGCCTTCGCGGAAATCGAAGGTTTTGGAAATGGCTGTCCATGTCGAGGATTCCAACGCAAGTTGAGCATGAATGTCTTGCTCGAAAGCCATAAGCATAAGGCGCTTGGTCGCTCCTAACGTCCTTGTCGGGCCTTTGGCAAGCTTTTCGGCGAAGGCAAGTGTTTCGGAAGCAAGCTGATCGTCGGGAACAACTTTGTTGACCAGATGCCAGTGCTCGGCTTTTTCAGCGCTGAAATCCTCGGTTAGGTAAAGAAGTTCGTTTGCGCGCGCAACGCCTATTTTGCGCGGAAGGAAAAATGTCGCTCCTCCATCGGGAATTGTGGCATATCGAGTGAAGTCGGTGTTGAACATTGTACGCTTGCTTGACACGACAAAATCGCTAGCGAGCATCATGCTTATACCTGCGCCTGAAACGTGGCCGTCGACTGCGCAAACAACCGGTTTTTCCATCGTGGCGAGTTCGCGGATAGAGGTGAAGAAAAATTGGATTCTTTGGAAAATTTGGTCTTGAACCGCATTGGGATCGCCCTTGAATCCTGAAAGCTCGTGGCCGTCCATAAAGCAGCCCCCTGCCCCGCGAAGGACAACGCATCGGACCGAACGGTCTTCGCTTATCCCTTTCAGCTTTTCATGAAGCGTTTTTGCCATGCCAGTAGTCAGCGCGTTGCCGTTGGCGGGCCGATTGAACGTGATAATAAGAATGCCTGCGCGCATCTCGAATACGACTTCAGCTGACATGATCTCTCCCGCCATTATGAATCGCTAACTTCTAGCCTAAGTTTCTTGCCACATCAAAAGAAAATCAATACCATCAAAGCATGAACGACGATGAAATATTGCTGGAAATACAACGCATTGGTTTATCTGTGCGCGTAAGCGCTTTTCACGTCAAAACTGGAACTGAAATAGTTTTTCAGGCGCCGACAAACGCCGGAAAGCCAATTTTGCGGGATCTTGCGGCAAAAAAGATGTCGTATGTGTTGAAAAAAGCGACAAAAAGCGATCGCAAATAAAACATCCTGCTTGATTCGGAAACAATCCTCGTTTAACAGTGGCGGCCTTACGACTCAAAGCCTTGTCCCCTTCGTCTAGAGGCCTAGGACATCACCCTTTCACGGTGGTAACACGGGTTCGAATCCCGTAGGGGACGCCAATCAGGTATGAATCTGTGTACTTCGGCATTTGGGTCAAGCTGGCCTCCGTTGGCCACGAGGTTGGCCATTGTTTTATTCTCCCCCTTAAGCTTCAGAAAATCGCCAGTGATGCGGATTTCGGTGACTGTGGCCTTGAGGTAGGCGCGGCTAAAGGGCGTCGATGTGGAAAAGCGTTTATTGAGGACGCGGGCCACGGCTTCAATCTTCTGAGGCGTTAACGTTTGAAGTGGAGAAAGGTTTTTCTGGTTCAACGCAGCGATTTCCGCCGTGATTGTCTCCCGGCGCGTCTTGTGGCTCTGGACTCTCTCTTTTAGGCGATCGTCCAGCTCAAGGACGCCCTTCTCGATGGCCTCGTATAGCTTGTTTTCGGCCTGTTCGATCTCTTTAAGCTCGGCTTCCAGTTTCTTGAGCCGGATTTTATCTTCGCTGCCGTTTTGGTTGGCGTTTTTGCGCAAGTCGTCCACAACGGCGCGAATATATCCCGGCGTATAAAGCTTTTGTCGGAAAGCGTCCAAGACAAGGGTTTCAAGCTTTTCCGCCGGATAATTGGCGGAGTTGCAGACGGTATTCCCTTGCTCAAGCGGTTCGCGCATTTGTAATAGCGATAGCGGCTGCCTCCGCGCGCCCCCATCTTGAAACTGGCCATCCCTCTGGCAAACCACGCCATATGCGTTCGGCTCACCGTGCTGCGCGATACACCAACGGCTTTGGCGATCGCTTTCTGCGTCATTCCGTGCGCCGCCCGCAAATGCACAATCTGGACGCGCCGGTACAAGGCTTCGTTGCCTTTGGCCGCCAGCAATGCGCGTTCTATTTGTTGTCTTTCCTTCTTGTTTATCTCTTGCCCTGCCATCGCCTCCCCCTCCCCCTTTGTCGGTTGTGGCTCTATCTATTGAATCACTCTCCATCGATTTTGTGAATCCCCTGATTCAGCTCGTTCAGGAATTGGTATGAGTGAACGTTAATAGAACAGATTCAACCCCCCGTGTGGATCAAAAAACGGGAGCAGGTCGGCGACTCTTCGCCTTTCGTTTTCTATCGGCTTAAAGACAATTCTTCACAGAGGACGGATTAGGTTAATTCTATTAGAAAATGGTGCTGGCTTTTTTGTGAACAACAAATGGAGTCTTCCGCCTAACCGCCCGACGGGTGCGGCCCCATATTTATGCCGGGGCTTGTTTTGGCCGCGCGCTTGTTCTGAAAACCTCGGGTTCCCTTGCCCGCCGTTCCGGGTTGGCGGCTAAGACTAAGTTCTTCGGCGGCTTGCTCGCCAAATGCGATAAGTTTGTTAATAATGGCAAAAGATTTCGTCTTGTCGAAAACCACGGACAGATTGGCAGAAGCCCGCATCGGCAAATCCATAAAGAATTCCGCTACCGCTTCGACAACCGCAGCGACGTCAAGGTGACGCCAGTTGTCCATCACCTTCTTGAGGACATCCGGAGAAAGTCTTTTTACTTTGCTGACGCCAGCGCCCGCCCCGGCTTTGCCCCGGCCCCAGCTATCGGCGTCGCCTTCGCCTTCATCTTTTATCTTTCTCTTTTTGCTAGGCTCTTCGTCGCCCTCGGTTTCTGTCGAAGGCGCGACGCCACCCGACCCGGACTTGCCTTGGCCGCTCGTCCCTTCGCTTTCGCCTTCGCCATTCTTTTTCTTGTTTTCAGCTTCGGCTTCTTCTTCGGTCTCATTCGGATCGATCATACTTCCGGTCCCTTGCTTTTATGATTCAATGAATTTGCCGTTTTTCAGAAGAAGAAAGCTTGTGTCATAGCCCTCAACGGGCTTCCTGTTTTCCATTCTGATAATAAGAATTTTGTTTATCTTCATCAAGAAATTGTGCATCTCGGCGGTCGCCTCCCACGGAACCAGATAGGTGTCCCCGGTGTCGTAGATGATCTCAAGTCTTTTTTTGTCAACGTGATACCCAACCCAAAGAGGCGTCGCCTCAAAAGGTTCGTCGTGGACAAGACAAACCTTTCCACGGGCATTAACGACAAGACCTATGTTCACTGAACGACAAGCTCCCACTTGGTAATAGGGGCAAAAACGGTGATATTTTTGTCCCAAGATAGTTAAAGTCTGGTGAATCTGTATTATACGGCAATCTCTTGAAGTCCGAGGACTTCCTTTAAACGCGGGGCTGCAGATTATTTTATTATTTCTTTGGTCATCCTGCCTTCCGCCTTGCTTTCAGCGCCGCTGTCAGCGTTCCGTCGTCTAAATAATCCAATTCACCGCCTACAGGCAACCCATGGGCCAACTTTGACACACTCACGCCCATGGAGGCAACATGTTCCGCAACATAGTGAGCCGTCGCCTGGCCTTCAACCGTCGCATTAAGGGCTAAAATTACCTCATTGATCTGGTTGCTTTTTATTCTATTAACTAGTCCCTCGATATGGAGGTCTGCGGGGCGGATCCCCTCAAGCGCAGAGAGAGTTCCTCCAAGCACGTGGTAAAGTCCACGGTATGCGTTACTGCGCTCCAAGGCCCAAAGGTCCGCGACATCTTCGACCACGCAGATCAGAGAACGGTCTCGGCCGGGGTCGCTGCATATTTCGCAAGGGTCCGTTCCGCCGAGATTGCCGCAGGCCGAACATTCTTTAACATCCCGTAAAGCGCGGGTCATCGAGTCGATAAGTGGGAGAAAGACAGCCTCTCGTCTTTTCAACAAATGCAGCACGACGCGCCGCGCCGACCGGGGACCAAGTCCCGGCAGCTTTGCAAGCTGTTTCATCAGGTGGTCGAGAGGCGACATTGCTAGTTTTTGTTCCCGCACACGGAAAGATGCAGTTGGCTGCTCCACATATTGGCGCAGCTCTAAACGCTTCCATGCCTTAGAATGGCAGCTTCACACCCGGTGGCAGTTGGAGTCCGCCCATCATTTTTTCGGTTTCATCGGTGATTTGTTTTTCCGCTTTCGCTTTGGCGTCGTTGACGGCGGCCACGATCAGGTCTTCAAGCATTTCTTTATCGTCGGGATTGATCAGCTTCGGGTCAATCGCGATCTTGCGCATCTCGGACTTGCCGGTCATCGTCACCATAACCATGCCTCCGCCGGATTGGCCTTTCACTTCCACGTCGCCAAGGCGATTTTGCATGTCGGTCATCTTCGCCTGCATCTCTTGCACTTGTTTCATCATTTGGCCGATATTCATGTCGATTTCCTCTCTGAGCGAAAAGTTGCTTTATTCTACTTTATAAGAACGAACTGCCGCAATACCCACGTCAGTCGTCTAGATAGTCGTTCTCAGCTTCCGGCTCTCCGGATTTTTCGGTCTCGCCGGTTTCATCTGGCGTTTTTTGGCGCAATGAAACAACCTTGGCGTCCGGAAACGCGCTGAAGACGGCTTGCATCAACGGGTGGGCGCGGGCGCGCTCCATATGGAAGGCTTCTGCTTCACGGTCTTGGTCAAGCAATGTTCTTTCGCCCTCTTCGGACGAAAGGGATACCATCCAGCGCTGTCCCGTCCATTCGGTCAGGCATTGGCTTACTCTGCCCGCAAAGTTGGCGGGCGCTTCGGAGCCGATGCGGAGTTCCAAAACCCCCGGAACGCAGCGAACGAGATGGGCTTGACCGTGGAGCATGGCGTACAATCCCGCTTCACGTTTTTCGGCAAACAGCGCGACGATCTCGCGGTAACTTAGGGATGCAGGTTCGATAAGCACAGATGGCGCAGCCATGGAGACACTCCCGCCTCCGCCCAAGGCAAGCTTGGCTTTAGGGCCTCCGCTGCCGCCTCCAGAAGGGGATGCTGCGCCCAAAGCTCCGCTTGCGGCCATGTCGCGAATTTTCTTCACAAGATCTCCCGGAGACGGAAGATCCGAGGCATATGCGACGCGGATCAGGACCATTTCGGCAGCTTGCGCGGGCTTGGGCGCGACTTGCACCTCGCCCAACCCCTTAAGCAGTATTTGCCATGCGCGGGTAAGCGCGGGAATTTTAATGTCCGCGGCTTCTGTCAAAAACTGGCGATCGTATTCGGGAAGGCTTGGGTCGGCAGCAAAGTCAGGGATAACCTGGCCGCGTGTCAGCATGTGAATCAGATCGCACATGTCCTGCAAGACCTGAACGGGGTCCGAGCCGGAAAGCTGCATCGACGCGAAGGCTTCAAGCGCGGGTTTCATCTCCCCGCGCAGGACGTGGCGGCAAAGAGCAATGCTTTGGCCGCGATCCGCAAGGCCCAGCATGTCTTTAACGTCCGCCGCCTTGACTACACCGCTGCCACGCGCGATGGCTTGATCGAGAAGACTCAGACCGTCGCGAACGGCCCCATCGGCGGCGAGCGCTATCATGCGGATCGCTTCTTCCTCAACTTTCGCTTTCTCCAAGCCTGCGATCTTCATGAAGTGCTTGGTCAGCGTTTCGCTATCGATGCGGCGGAGGTCGAAGCGCTGGCAGCGCGAGAGGACTGTAATCGGAACTTTACGAATCTCAGTGGTCGCGAAAATAAATTTCGCATGAGGTGGAGGCTCTTCAAGAGTCTTCAAAAGCGCGTTGAAAGCGTTTTTTGACAACATGTGGACTTCGTCGAGGATGTAGACTTTATAACGACCTGCGGCGGGGCCGTAACGGACACCGTCGATGATGTCTCGGATTTCCTCTACATGAGTGTGCGAGGCCGCGTCCATTTCGAGGACATCGACGTTACGGTCCTCAAGGATCGAGCGGCAGGAATCGCAAACGCCGCACGGATGAATTGTGGGGCCGCCTTTACCGTCTGTGCCTGTGCAATTGAGGGCTCGGGCGATGATGCGGGCCGTTGTCGTTTTTCCGATGCCGCGGACTCCCGTGAGCATCCATGCGTGCGGGAGGCGGCCTGCCTCAATGGCGTTTGAAAGCGTGCGGACCATTGCCTCTTGGCCGATCAACTCCTCGAACGTCACGGGACGGTATTTGCGCGCGAGGACGCGGTAGGAGGGAGAGGCGTTTTCTTCTATGAGAAGCTCAGACATTTGCCGCCTCTTTGCCGCAGTCCACGATAATAGGCTCATAGGATAGAGCTTCGATGAATTTCATGAAGTCGGTTGGAGTCAGTATCGTAGAAGCGGTGTTCTCAAGCGGGTGACAACTTATTTTGTCGCACTTAAACATTTCTTCGTCCAGAACCAAGTGGACGCGCCTTGTTTTATCGTTCAGCAGCGCGAAAGGAGAAACCGAGCCGGGAGTGGTTGCCAGGACTTCGGCCAATACCTCTGGCTTTGCGAACGAAAATCTGGGCGCACCAATGCGCCGCGCAATGCTCTTGAGGTCCGCTCTCTTATCTGTGGGCAAGACGATCAGCCATAACTGACCTTTTACATCCTTCAAGAAAAGGTTTTTGCAGGGCTTGGCAGGAATTTTATCGCGCCATGTGCGCCCTTGCTCCTCGGTGAAAATCGGCGGATGGTTTACCGTTTCATGCTCGATGCCAAGCCGATCCAGAAATGAATACAGTTGTTCGACCGTGCAAGGCATTAAAAAAGAAACCTATCAAAATTGGGGTGGGAGGCTGGACACGACCCGAATCGAAAATGTTACGGCTGCTGCCTTTCGGCTCTGACCGGGTTGGCATTGGACTCGCCCACGCCAACCTCCCGGCTCTGTTATATCTAAAAATGATGGAAAAACAGAGTCAAAAATTGGACCAGATGATAATGGTAAACGGCTACAACTTAAAGAAGTACCGATAGGACGCTTCGGTTTTCGGAGCCATTTATTCCGGCATTAAAATTTTGCCGAGGACCGCCGGGATAGCGTCCAGCAAGTCCTCGGAGATCAGGCCGGGACCATGCAGGCTTGCAGCGCGGCCATGAACCCATGTCGCAGCAGCGGCGGCTTCGAAGAGCGGCATTTTCTGAGCAACGAGACCAAGGATCATTCCTGCAAGAACGTCGCCCGAACCAGCGGTAGCCAGCCATGGCGAGGCGTTGCGGTTAACAATTACGTTTCCGTCAGGGGCAGCGATAATTGTTTCAGAACCTTTGAGGAGGACAATGCAGTTCGCACGTCTGGCTGCCGCAAGCGTTCGCGCGATTTTGTCTCCTTCAAGGACGCCGAACACACGCGCGAACTCCCCTTCGTGAGGGGTCAGAATGCATGCGGGGTGGAGGGCGGCAAACAAAACATCAGGCGCTTGCGAGAAATTAGTAAGCCCATCGGCGTCGATAACGGTGGGGCGGTTGGCTTCGAGGGCGGTAAGGATCTCGGCTTTACAGTCTTTGCCGATGCCAAGGCCGGGACCAATGAGAAGCGCAGGCTTTTTTTCAGCGCTCACAAGAGATTGCCAACTTTTAAGCGTATCGCAAGGACAAACAATGACACTTTCAAGCGACCCGGCATAGATCGGCAACACCGGTGAAGGTGCGGCAAGCGTCACGAGCCCTGCCCCCATGCGCTGCGCCGCGCGGGCCGCAAGCCTTGATGCGCCCGTCATGATCGCGCCGCCTCGGATCAAGGCCGTACCGCGTGTGTATTTGTTGTCTGCGGGTTTGGGGAAAGGAAAAAGATCTTTCCAGAGGCCGGGGACGTTTTCCTTTGGCGACGTCACTTCTTTTCTTCGGGCTTGGCTTCGGCGGAAATCTCGGGCTTCGATTCTTTTCCGTCGAGAAGAGCCTTAATTTCTTCGGTAAAGGCTTTTTCAACCATCGGCGGCTGCGCTGCCCCCTCACGCGCGATCTTCACTTTGCCGTCGAGGCCAATCACGAACATCTTGGGAACCGAGTCGAACGGCGACAAGTCGTTTTTGGACACAGAGCTTTGCAGCGCAATAGGCATTGTGAAAAGCTTGGAGACTTCTTTGACATTGCGAAGCATGCTTCCGTTGTCCACGCTGACCAAGACCATTTCCAAGCCTTGGCTGTGGTAGGTACGCCAGAGAGCTTCAAGAATAGGCATTTCCTCGCGGCAGGGCGCGCACCAGGTCGCCCAATAGCCGATAATTGTCACTTTGCCTTTCATTTCGGAAAGGTCGAACTTTTTGCCGTCATTTGTTTGAACAATGAAGGCGGGGGCGTCTTTTCCAACTAAAACTTCAGCTTTAGCTTCAACAACTTGAAACATGGCCAAAAGCGCAGATACAATCATCAGGATCAAATACTTCGGACGCATATCGCCCTCCATCAGGAACCAAATATAATTTACAGAGTATGGTTAACTTGCGCAAACCCTTTATCAGGAGCCGCCCATAAATATATTCTTTCGCTATTTTCCCGCTTGCAAATCGCTTACAAAATCGGACAAACCTACCTGCCTGTGTCTTCTAAGCCTTTCGGCTAAAAGAATGGAATGAATGGCAAGCGTGGACTGATCGAGATCGCGATTGACGATGACATAGTCATATTCTGCCCAATGGCTCATCTCATCGGCGGCCTTGGCCATGCGACGATTGATCTCAGAAGGATCATCCTGCGCGCGGCTCATCAATCGGCGTTCAAGTTCATGCCATGAAGGCGGCAGAATAAAGATGCTCACGAGATCATTGCGAGCCTTTTCCTTAAGCTGTTGCGTTCCCTGCCAGTCAATGTCGAACAGAACATCCCGCCCCATGGCAAGAGTGGATTCCACCGGAGCGCGCGGCGTCCCATAATAGTTTCCGAACACCTTTGCGTGTTCAAGCAACTCGCCTCGTCCGGCCATCAGATCAAACTCGGCAGGCGAGATAAAGATATAATCGCGACCGTTCACCTCGTTTCTGCGAGGCTGGCGAGTAGTGACCGAGATCGAGAGCGAAATCTCGCGGTCGGATTCAAGCAGCCGACGCGAGAGAGTCGTTTTCCCTGCTCCTGATGGCGAGGAAAGAACCAGCATCAAGCCGCGGCGGCGAATCAAATCGAAGGATAAGGGCGAGTTCATGCGCCTATTAAGCACTTTTATTTAAGGGCGGCAATATGGCGTCTTTGGAGAAAGCCGGACCAATACGAGTTTCAATAAATCTGTATTTTATGAATTTGCTTCGCACAAATTATGCTAGCCTTCAATTGTTTCAGAAGATTCGAGTTTAACCATAACGCGAAAGAATCATTTATCGCATTTCTCCCTTCACACTCCAAGCAATGCAAAATCCAAAACACATTCTAATCACGGGCGCATCAAGCGGTGTCGGAGCTGCATTGGCGCTCGAGTATGCCGCTGCCGGCATCACTCTTTCCCTTCACGGACGCAATCGTGAACGGTTGCTAGAGACCGCGACAAAAGCGCGCGGACACGGAGCGACCGTCGCGATACGGGACGGCGACGTGTCTCAGGCAACGGATATGGCTGATTGGCTCGCTGAGCGGGATGCCGTGCAGCCGCTTGATTTAGTCATAGCCAATGCAGGCATTTCCGGAGCAACGTCTCGCGTGCATCAAATGGCAGAGCAGACAAAAGCAATCTTCGACGTCAACGTCCTCGGCGTTTTCAATACCATTCATCCCGCGCTGCCTTTAATGAAAGACCGGGGAAAAGGACAAATCGCCATTTTGAGTTCGCTTGCAGGATTCTGTGGCTTTGCCGGAGCCTCCGCCTACGGAGCAAGCAAGGCGGCGATCCGGATATATGGAGAAGCGCTGCGATGCGAAATGGCGCCGTTCGGCGTCGAAGTCAACGTCGTATGCCCGGGCTTCATCAGGACCCCGATGACAAACCAAAACCACTGTCCGATGCCCTTTCTGATGACTCCAGAAAGAGCAGCCAAAAGAATCCGTGAAGGGTTGGAGCGAAATCTCGCTCGCGTGGCTTTCCCATGGCAAATGTACGCGGCAATCAGGCTCCTGATCGCACTTCCGAACGCGGTTATGGAGCGTATTTCCCGCAAGCTGCCGCGAAAATAGAAGAGGCTCTCCGGGAGATTAGCGGGTAAAAATTTAGGGATGTTCGATTTTTGCAGTCGGCTGCCGTTTCGTTTATCTCTTGGAGCGGGTGATGGGAATCGAACCCACGTGACCAGCTTGGAAGGCTGGGGCTCTACCATTGAGCTACACCCGCATAATCGTGTTCCAAAGAGGTGCCTTTATATCAAAGAGATTGCGGGTTAGCGAAGCATTTTTTGAGGTGAATTAGGTTAACGCAGTATTATACGATTATACAACCAATAAGGGATAAATGGTGGGATGTCCGGGTCTAGAGAAAAAGCTCTTCCTCTTACCTAAATGCCACAACCTTGGGATTCCCGAACGGCGATGTCCATGAGTGATCAATTGAAAGGCCAGCCCTTTCAACAAGATGTTTCAATTCGTCTTCCGTATACAAGCAGATTGGCGATGTAATATTGTGTTTGTTGGCCATTGCGGGTGGCAATACTGTAAAGCGCTCTTCGATTGGTTTTCCGCGATCGGCGTATTGAGCTCCATATTCAGTGTCTAAGCCTCCCGTCGAAAGAAAAAACTTCGTTTGAGGCAAAACGATTGTTTTCAAACGCGTTAAGAGCGCCAAAGCATCTCTGTATGGCAAATAATTCAGCATCCGTTGCGAGTATACGCAGCCGATATTTGAAGGCCATGAACTGATTTCTCTTACATCGCCTCTATAAAACTTAATGGCAGCGCGTCCGAGATGGGCATTGAATGCTTCTATAGCTTCGGCCTGATCTGACAAATCAACAAAAAAGATATTGGCTCCAAGCTCGGCCATTCGCTTGCTTTGCGCACCAGAACCTCCGCCGATGTCCACAGCAATAAAAGATGCCGCATCTTCAGAAAGCCTCTTCTTGATGAACGACAAACAGTTTCGGTCCAAGTCGTCCATGCGCTGCGTTGAAATGTCGGAGCCATGACATCCCGTCGTCGGAATAACGACATCCCCATACTGGTTGAGCGGAGAGGAAATCATAACCAACCTTTCGGGGTATAGATCAGCCGCTAAATCGCCTTAAAGACCAGACATGCATTCGTTCCGCCAAATCCGAACGAATTGGATAAGGCGACTGAGACCTTTTTCTCCTTGGCCTTTAGGGGCACGAGATCGATACCCTCGAAGCCTTCGGAAGGATTCCGCAAATTTAATGTGGGGGGAATAATGCCGTCAGTCACGGTCTTGATCGAATAGATCGCTTCGACAGCGCCCGCAGCCCCTAGCAAATGCCCTGTCGCTGATTTGGTAGACGACATCGACACGCGCCCGACATGATCTCCAAAAAGCTTGCGCACGGCCTTGACCTCGACCTCGTCTCCAAGCGGCGTCGAAGTCCCATGCGCATTGATGTAGTCGATCTGCTCCGCATTAAGCCCCGACCGTTTCAAAGCCATTTGCATTGCCCTGTAACCGCCGTTGCCGTCTTCTGCGGGGGCCGTCATGTGATGCGCGTCGCCAGACAGGCCGTACCCCACAAGCTCGGCATAGATTTTTGCGCCGCGGCGTTTGGCGTGTTCGTATTCTTCAAGAATGACGACACCTGCCCCCTCGCCCATCACAAAACCATCGCGATCCTTGTCCCAAGGACGAGAAGCCTCCGTAGGGCGATCGTTAAAACTGGTGGACAACGCGCGCAAGGCGCAGAATCCAGCAATTCCAGGACGGCAGATAGCCGCTTCCGCCCCACCCGCAACCATGACGTCCGCTTCATCTAAAGCGATAAGCCGGGCGGCATCGCCGATAGCATGAGCCCCTGTAGCACAGGCAGTAACGACTGCATGATTAGGTCCGCGATATCCGTATTTGATAGACACCTGCCCTGATGCGAGATTGATCAGGCTCCGGGGGATGAAGAAAGGAGATACGCGGCGAGGCCCTTTTTCGTGAAGAACGATCGAGGTTTCGTAGATTTCATTCAAACCGCCGATCCCCGATCCGATCATCACGCCGATACGGTCGCGTTCCTCCTCGGTGGAGGGCGTATAACCGCCATCTTTTACTGCTTCATCCGCTGCGACCATCGCGTAATGGATGAAGATATCCATCTTCTTCTGTTCTTTGGGCTCAATATAGCGGTCGAGAAGGAGCTGGCCATCGCCTTCACCACGAGGAACCTGTCCCGCTACCTGGCAAGACATATCTGATGGATCGAAGTGCGTTATTCACCCAAGGCCACTCGCGCCTTCCGTTAACCTTTTCCAGTTAAGCCCGACGCCAACGCCTAAAGGCGAAACCATCCCCATGCCCGTTACGACAACGCGACGCATACTTGACAAGCCCATTGAATGTCTCACGGCGCCGCTTAAGCCGCCGCCTTCTTGAGGCTGATGAAGTCAATGGCGTCCTTGACGGTCGCAATCTTCTCAGCCGCATCGTCGGGAATCTCGACGCCAAACTCTTCTTCAAAGGCCATCACGAGCTCGACGGTGTCGAGGCTATCGGCACCCAGATCGTCAATGAAGCTGGCGTTATCGGTGACCTTGGCGGCATCGACGCCCAAATGCTCAACGACAATCTTTTTTACTTGTTCTGCTATATCGCTCATAATCATAGCCCTCTGTTGTTTATCGACAGAGCAACCTGCCAACGAAGTTAACGGGCTGCTCGAATTGTCCTCTCTATTCTGGGAACAAAATAATGTCCAGATGAGAAAACATACTTCCGACATAATTTTAACGAGCACGAGGAAAGAGCTTGATTTTTGCGCAAATGGTGATAACCGCGACCGCATCGTTCTTCAAAGGCAAAAGCGACGCTTTCCGCGATTTTGCGCAACAAAATGCCTTCCCTCGCCGCCGAATGCGGATTATCCTTTATTAATTTCTCAGACTCAAGCAGGTAACCATGAAGCCCAACCGTTTTCTCGCGTTCCTGTGCGCCGCTGTGAGTCTAGCGGTTCTTTCCGGATGCGCTTCCGACTCGACAGTAGATCCTTCACTTGACGCCAAGGGGGCCCCTTTGCGCCAGCAGGAGATCACAGCGGGGAATTTCCGCCTCGCGATCTTTTCCCGAATCGTGGACACCAATCAGCCAGTCACCGTTTACGTCGATGGCGGTATGCGCGACTTCGCCCCCTCGGGGCCTTCGGGAGCCGATGCGACTCCCGACGGAATCATGACCCTGCGCCTTGCCGAGGCAGACCCCTCGGATAACGTGGTCTACATAGCCCACCCGTGCCAGTTCAATGCGCAAGACGCGTTCTGCGCTGAAAAGCCTTTGCCGAACGCTAGATATGCCGAACTCTATTACACAGCGATGAACCGGGCGCTTAATTTCGCTCTCGCGAAGGTCCAGCACACCCATCTTAACCTCGTGGGCTACTCGGGTGGCGGCGCTATTGCAGCGATCATGGCCGCAAGACGCCAAGACGTTGAAAGCCTGCGGACGATTGCCGGAAACCTCGATCCGAATGGCAACGGACGCCTGCATGGAAGCGCCCCGAAGGACGATTTTATCGACCCGATAAAAATTGCTCCGAAACTGGCCCTTCTTCCGCAGGAGCATTATGTTAGCGCGGACGACACATTTGTCCCTGCCGAGCTAACCGACAACTTCGTGAAGGCCATTGGCTTAAGCTACTGCGTCAAGGTAACAAGCGTACCAGATGCTACGCACAAAACGGGCTGGGAAGAGATGTGGAAGGCCAAGGCCGACCAAATCCCGGCTTGCGGTTCCTTTGCGAGTAATTAGTGGTCTGTCCTCGGTAAAAAAGCACTGTTCACCGAACGCTTCGGAACGAGTCGTTCATTGTTACAAAAGAAATCGCTCTTAGCAGACTGAGGGCAAAAAAACGGTTTGTTCTCCTTGCAACTTCCATAAAATTAGCCATACTCCTTTTTAATGAGCAAATCGGTGGAGCTTTTCAATGCGCGTTTCTTATGTTGCCACTTTTGGTTTAGTCCTCGCTCTCGTTCCTTTTTCGGCCCAAGCAGAAAGCGGCCATGTTTTCGGAAGCTACACCTGCTCTCAACCTGTACCATGCGAAGGCTATTCGCTCCGGTCAGAGGCATGGGCAAAATTGGCCGCTGAATGCACGACAAAAGGCTTCGGCATGTCTATAGATGGGTTGTTCGATGATATTGCGGGGCTTGCGGCTGACAACTGCGTAACAACTAACGCAGATGTTATCCCCCAAGGTAAACTGACAAGGCTCATCCCACATTGCTGCGCGGTCTCCCAGGAAGATGGCAACTGCTACATGTCATGCCAACTCCTTCAGGAATGACTTCCGCACGCACACAATTAGCCTGAAATGATTTTGAACAAGGCGGTTACAGCTTCGGAAACTCCTTCAAGGGGAGCCTCTTTGTCCAAAGCTTTTGCCATGCGCTTGCCTAACTCAACTCCCGGCTGGTCGAAGGAGTTGATGTTCCAGATCGCGCCTTGGACAAAAACTTTGTGTTCATAAAGCGCCAAAAGCATTCCCAGCGTGAACGGATCGAGCTTTTCGAGGCGGATAAGGGTCGAGGGGCGGTTGCCGGGATAGATGTCTTGGGGTTTCGCCGCAGTGGGCTGGCCAAACCATAGCGCGCCCATTTGCGCGGCAAGATTAGAAAGCAACGCATGATGATGCCCCGGCTTGTCGAGATCGTCCGAAGCGACCGCGATGAAGTCCGATGGGATCGCGTCCGTCCCTTGATGGAAGCATTGCATAAAGCTGTGCTGTCCCACCGTTCCGCATTCGCCGAAAATAGCCGGGACAGTCGCATAGTCGACGGGCTCGCCTTCGCGCGTGACAGATTTTCCGTTGCTTTCCATTTCAAGCTGCTGAAGAAAACGCGGAAGGTCGCGAAGGCGCTCGCTGTACGGAAGGATCGCGTAAACCGCCGAGCCGAGAAAATTCCGATTCCAGATGCCAAGCAAGCCGAGGATGACTGGCATGTTTACTGCCAATGGGGCGGACTTGAAGTGTTCGTCCATCGCGGCTGCGCCTCGGAGCAGATTGCGGAAGTTATCCTGCCCTATAGCCAATGCCACGCTCAGGCCGACGGCGGACCACACGCTGTAGCGGCCTCCCACCCAGTCCCACATAGGAAAGACGTTGTCGGCGTGGATGCCGAATTCCTCGACCGCTTTCAGGTTGACTGAAACCGCGACAAAGTGGTTTTTGACCGCCGCTTCGCCCAAATGGTCAACGATCCATTTGCGCGCGGTTTGCGCATTAAGCGCGCTTTCCAAAGTCGTGAAGGATTTGGAGACATAAAGGAAAAGCGTCTCCGCCGGATCGGCCTTCTTCAGAACCTTTTCGATTTCAAACGCATCGACATTTGCGACAAAATGGACATCGAGGTCGGAGCCAAACGGCTTAAGCGCTTGAACTACGAGGCGCGGGCCGAGATCCGAACCGCCAATGCCAATGTTAACGACAGTGCGGAAGGGCTTGCCGGTAGCGCCCTTCCATTTGCCGTTGCGGACGTCGTCCACAAACGCGGAAAGGCGGTTTTGCGTGGCTCGGACTTCCGGAATAACGTCAGTGCCATCCACCAAAACCGGATCGTCGCCCATATGGCGCAACGCGGTATGCAGGACAGCGCGGTTTTCTGTGACGTTGATTTTTTCTCCGGCGAACATCCGGTCGCGAAAATCCGCGATGTTCCGCTGTTCGGCAAGCGCGATGAGAAGCGAAAAAGTCTCATCCGTCACGTTTTGAAATGCGTAGTTAAGGCGAAGGCCGTTCAGCGCGATTTCGTATTTTGACAGGCGCTCAGCGTCATGGGCGATGACAGAAAAGCCCCGCTCGCGCATAGCATCACGGTGGCAGGCAAGCGCCTTCCAAGCTGGAGATGAGGTCGCTTTCATTGTCTTACGGTCTCCTTGGCCTGCGTCGGAGCCACATCTTCGGGCTTTCCAACCATCACAAATGTCATTTTGTCCGGATTAAAATAGCGTTCGATCGCGCGATCTATGTCGGCTTTCGTCACGCTGCGGATGATTTTGCCATAACGGTCAATGTAATCCATTCCTAAATTTTCGCGCTGCATTTCCACTAGAATCGCGGCAATGGCGCTTGTTGAAGTCAAAGCCAAAGGCATGGCTCCAGTCAGATAGTCTTTCGCGGCGCCGATTTCTTTTTCTGTAGGGCCAGCTTCGAAGAACCCGCGCATGGTGTCGCGGATAAGGGCAAGAGCTTCGGAAGCTTTCGGGTTATCTATCGCGGTGCTGCCAATGACAAGCCCTGCTTTGTCCGCGGGAGCGAGATAGGTTTGGATTCCGTATGTCAGCCCCTTCTTGTCGCGCAGATTTTGCATAAGGCGCGAGGAAAAGCCGCCGCCTCCCAAAATGTAGTTGGCAATCTCAACGGCGTAATAGTCAGGGTCCTGGCGTTTAGGTCCCAAGGCACCGAAAAGGATGTCGGTTTGGGTTCCCTCGCGGCGAACGAGGACCAAAGGCGTATCCTTTGGCTCGGAAACCTCGGGAATGTAATTAAACGTCGCGCGTTCGGGAAGACCCACGAAGATTTTATCTAACTCAACAGCGAGATCTTCGGGGGTAATGTCCCCAGCGACGGCAACTGTCATCGTATCGCGCGCGAGGCGCTTTCTTGCGAACCCCTTGATGTCTTCGTGCGTAATGGATTGGAGCGTTTGGGTCGTTCCAAGAATGCGCTGACTATAAGGGTGGTTCGCGAATAGGTGCGAGAAAAGCGCATAGCGAGCTTGCCATGGAGGATCTGCAAACTGGCGGCGTATCCCTGCAAGCTGCTTGGCGCGAAAGCGTTCGACCTCGGGTTTGTCGAAGCGCGGATTGGCGAGAGCCATGTGCAGGAGGCTGAATGCCTCCTCCTTGTCGGAGGACAGGCATTTGAGCGCGCCGGTTAATTCGTCGCGACCGACATCGAAATCCATAGATATCGAACGGTCCGAGAGGCGCTTCTGGAAGGCTGCCGCGTCATAGGGGCCCGCGCCTTCGGTAAGCAGGGCCATCGTTAGCATGGCAAGCCCTTGCTTGTCCGCGGGGTCCTGTTCGCCGCCGCCCTGAAAGGCCATGCGCATGGAAATGATGGGAAGCTTATGTTCTTCGACAAGCCATGCCTTAACGCCTGTTTTCGGCCCAATGACTTCTTGGATCTCCAAAGCTTGCGCAGGCAAGGCGAAAATCAACAGCAGAAACAGAGCCGCGGCGGTAAACGCGAAGTTGGCACATGGAATTCCGGTGAAAGAGGGAAGCCGCTTTTGCAAGCTTGCTCGGGAAAAAGCTTGCGGAGGTATAAACGAAAAGGCCGTTCGACTCTTATGCTCGCTATCGCGAGCAATGGATTCCCGCCTTCGCGGGAATGACGGATTTCTCAGGAGTCCGATGCTGTTATGATGGAGGATCATTTCGCGGCAACCCCTTTGGTCCGGCGGATATGCTTCTGAGCATAAACGGCGGGAAGCAGAGATCCCATAAGTTGGCGCTTCGTTTCGGCAAGTTCACGCAGGGCCGCGTTGACCTGAAGGGGCGT
>JAQVZU010000039.1 GCA_028708035.1 Alphaproteobacteria bacterium | reverse complement strand
GGCACATTCGGGATTATGTATCTCTTGGGCTACAGCCTTAACAATCTTTCGCTGATGGCCTTGATCGTGAGCGCCGGTTTTGTCGTGGACGACGCCATTGTCGTGCTGGAAAACGTCTCCCGACATAGAGAGGCGGGAATGCCCCGGCGGCGCGCGGCGCTTCAAGGCGCACGCGAGGTCGGCTTTACCGTCTTATCCATGAGTTTATCGCTGATCGCAGTGTTTATCCCGATCCTTCTGATGGGCGGGATTGTGGGCAGGCTGTTCAGGGAATTCGCCGTGACGCTTTCTTCGGCCATACTTGTCTCTCTTGCGGTGTCGATTACCACGACGCCCATGATGTGCGCCTATGTCCTTAAGAAGAAGTACGAGCCTCCGAAAGGGCGGCTTTTGAAACGGATGGACGACGGGCTCAGCCGGATGAGAAATGCTTATGCGCGTTCGCTTGGGTGGGCCTTGAGCCACAAGCACATTGTTCTCGTTATTCTGCTTATGACCATTGGGCTTAACGTTTTCCTGTTCATCAAGATCCCAAAAGGCTTTTTTCCGCAGCAGGACACCGGGCAACTTGTCGGAAACATCCAGGCGGACCAAAGCATCTCGTTCCAAGCGATGCGTGAAAAACAAAAGCAGTTCGTCAATATCGTCAAGGAAGATCCGGCTGTTCAAAGCGTCGTCGCGCACACCGGCGGAGGACAGCTTAACAAAGGCTTTATGTTCGTTTCACTGAAGCCTAAGGAAGAACGCAAAGTTTCCGCCGATCAGGTGATTGGACGGCTGCGCGGCAAATTGAAGCAGGTGGCGGGAGCGTCCCTGTTTTTGCAGTCGGTTCAGGATATCCGCATGGGCGGGCGCTCGTCCAACGCCCAATACCAGTATACGCTTCAGGGAGACAGCCTTGAAGACCTGAGACAGTGGTCGCCGAAGCTTGTCGAGGCGCTACGGCGCGTTCCGCAGCTCGCAGACGTAAATACGGACCTGCAAGAAGGAGGGCTTGAAGCCGATCTTTCGATTAACCGCGACGCGGCGGCTCGGCTGGGGCTAACGGTTAGTCAAATCGACAATACGCTCTATGACGCTTTCGGGCAGAGGCAGGTTTCGACTATTTATAGCTCGCTCAATCAGTATCATGTGGTAATGGAAGTTGCGCCGCAGTTCTGGCAAAATCCCGAGACGCTTGAGCAGATTTATGTAAGCAAGTCCGGTGGCGCGTTGATTGGGACACAAGCCTCGGGCACGTCCTCCGACGCCATCCGCAATCTCAACGCCAACAGAATTGCCAGCGTCGGGCGCGGCAGCGCGTCGACGGGCGCTGCCATCAGCACCTCGGTCGAAACCATGATTCCCCTTGTCGCCTTCGCAAGCTGGGGGCCCGGAAACGCCCCGTTGGCGGTTAATCATCAAGGGCATTTTGCCGCAACGACGATTTCGTTCAACCTCACGCCGGGTAATTCATTGAGCGACGCTGTTGCCCTGATTGACAAGACCATGAGCGACCTAAGGATGCCCACGTCTATTCATGGCGGGTTTCAGGGCTCAGCCAAGATGTTTCAGCAGTCCATGTCGAACCAGCCTCTCCTTATCCTGACCGCCCTGCTCGCGGTTTATATCGTGCTCGGCATCCTTTATGAGAGCCTTATTCATCCGCTGACGATTCTATCGACGCTTCCCTCGGCGGGCGTGGGGGCTGTCGCGGCGCTTATGGTTTCTGGACAGGAATTCTCTGTTATCGCAATGATCGCCGTGTTTTTGCTTATCGGCATTGTAAAAAAGAACGCAATCATGATGATAGACTTCGCCATCGAGGTGGAACGCCGAAAAAATGTCGACTCGCACGCGGCGATTACCGAAGCCTGCTTGTTGCGTTTCCGCCCGATCATGATGACGACTATGGCCGCTCTTTTTGGGGCGCTGCCGATGGTCTTCGGCATGGGCGAAGGCGCGGAAATGCGCAGGCCGCTGGGGATCGCCATCGTTGGCGGGCTTGTTATGAGCCAATTGCTGACGCTTTATACGACTCCGGTTGTGTATTTGTTTCTCGACCGTTTCGTGAAAAAAGGTTCTGGGAAGAAATGAGGCGCACATGAGGTTAAAATACGTTCCTCTTCAATTTGCGGCGATTTTGCTTATCGCAGCATGCTCGGCAGGACCGGATTATGAACGGCCTTCGGCTAATGTTCCCGTGACTTATAAGGAACTTCCACAAGGCTGGAAGCTTGCGCATCCGAAGGACGAGGGAGTCGCGGGCGACTGGTGGAAGGTTTATAACGATCCGATCCTCAACGCACTTGAAGGCCAGATTGAGATTTCCAACGAGAACCTCAAGGCGGCGGAAGCGGCATACCGCGCAGCGCAAGCTCTTGTGTCGGAAGATCGCGCGTCCTTCTTCCCCACTATTTCAGTCAATGCCGGAGTTGCGAGGGGAAAAGCGTCTGCGCAGACGAAAGAAAAAACGACTTTCAGCACACAAGCGGGCGCGACGTGGGACGTGGACGTTTGGGGAAGGATCAGGCGTCAGGTCGAAGGCGACGAGGCCAATGCTCAGGCCAGCGCCGCCGACCTCGCCGCGGCAAAGCTTTCGGCACAGGCGGAGCTTGCCTCCAATTATTTCAGCCTTCGCGCTCAGGACGACTTGAAGAAGCTTCTCGACGAGACAGCCAAGGGGCAGAAGCGGTCGCTTAAGATTGCGGAGGATCAATATCGGGCAGGTTTAGTCGCCAAGAGCGATGTCATCTCAGCGCGCCAGCTTCTGGAACAAACAAGAGCGCAAGCCATCGCGACCGGAATTAAGCGCGCGCAGGTCGATCATGCCATTGCGGCTCTTTTGGGGAAAACCCCCGATCAGGTTTCAATCGTCCCCGCCACGTTTGCGACGCAGGTTCCTTCGATCCCCGTCAGTGTGCCGTCGGCTCTGCTTGAGCGCAGACCCGACATCGCGGCGGCGGAAAGGCGCATGGCGGCGGCGAACGCTCAGATCGGCTTCGAGACGGCGGCATATTTTCCGACTCTTCCGCTCACGGCTTCGTATGGAACGGCTAGTCCGACGCTTGGCAAGCTGTTCAGCGCCTCGAATGCGCTTTGGTCTATTGGAGCGACGCTTGCCGAGACCGTTTTCGACGCAGGCTCTCGCGGGGCAAAGATTGAAGCGGCGGAGGCAGGTTATGACCAGAAAGTCGCTTTGTACCGGCAAACCGTTCTCACGTCTTTCCAACAGATCGAAGACCAGTTGGCTGCCCTGCGCATCCTTTCGCAGCAGGAAGAAGCGCAGAAAGCCGTCGTCAATTCAGCGCGCGAGGCGGAACGGCTCGTGCTAAACCAATACCGCGCGGGGATCGTTCCGTTTACAAGCGTCATCGTCGCGCAGACGACCAGGCTTTCCAACGAACAGGCCGCCTTGTCGATCCGGCAGGACAGGCTTCTGGCCAGCGTTTCTCTTATCAAGGCTCTTGGCGGAGGGTGGTCTGCAAAGGCCGAACCCAAGTAGATTTTAACCTATATTTTGTGCACCGCAGCATTTGCTTACGGATGTCCTTGTTCTTTTTCGTTTTTTTGGACTTTTTAGCTTGGATTGATGCGTCTGCGTTTCCTATTCTTGCGCTGGCGCTTTTTTTTCATGGAGGCTTTTGGGAGATGGCTATATGGTTGATTTGATTAATTCTAATTCCTGCTCTTCTTCGTTTCGCGATAACTTAATATGTGGTATGGGCGATGTTTTCGGGCCATTCCAATGCGCATATCGTTTTAGTATTCTCCCCGCCCTAGATAAGCACTTGGAAGAAGGCCAGGAGAGCTTCGAAACAGGCAAGTTTGAGCTTGCGGGACTTAACATTTATGTTTGGCTCAATTCCTCCTTTAAAAATGACCAAGCTATGGACTTCTTTGTCGTCGAAGATCCTGATACAAAAGCCTTTGTCATGCTGTCGGGGAGAAGCGGGTCGCATGCGCTTAATAACGGTATAGTCAGCTTTTCGCTGCCCATACAATCTGTTAATGATGGAGTTAAATCTCTTTCGACTAAGTTGGAGAAGTCGGGAGAATTTTCTTCCATCGACATGCTTTCAACAACAATAACGCATTTATCTGCAAAGAACTTCAAGAAAAAGTTTCCCTTGCCTGTAGATAACAAGGGTGCTGAATGCACCATTGTATGTAACCTTCCTTAAGCCAAGCTACGAGGCTTAAAGGCCATTCTCCACAGAAGGCTAAAGATCATGGACAGGCTTTAAGAACTCACGGCCTGTTCCACAAAAAAATCGGGAGGATTTCTCCTCCCGATTTCGGTGAGATTGCCAATTATCGCGAATAGAATTCGATGACGAGGTTCGGTTCCATCTGCACAGGATACGGAACGTCGGTCATCGCAGGCGTGCGGATGAACGTGCCCTTCATTTCCTTCGGGTCAACGTTGATGTAATCGGGAACGTCGCGTTCGGCGAGCTCGGCTGCGGCCAAAACAACGGCGAACTGCTTGGCTTTGCCGCGGAGTTCGATCACGTCGCCGTCCTTGACCGAGTATGACGCGATATTGACGTTCTTGCCATTGACCAGAACATGGCCGTGGTTGACAAGCTGGCGCGCTGCAAAAACCGTCGCCGCAAATTTCATGCGATAGACGACGGCATCCAAGCGGCGTTCAAGCAATTGAATAAGGATTTCGGCGTTATTTCCCTTGCGGCGCATGGCTTCCTGGTAATAGCGGCGGAATTGGCGCTCGCCGATGTTGCCGTAATAACCGCGAAGCTTCTGCTTCGCATTAAGTTGCACGCCGTAGTCGGAAGGCTTTCCGCGGCGCTGACCGTGTTGGCCGGGGCGGTAGTCGCGCTTGTTGATGGGACTTTTGGGGCGACCCCAAAGGCTTACGCCTAAGCGGCGGTCGATTTTGTGCTTGGATTCAAGACGTTTTGTCACTGGCTTTTACCCTTTTTCGTTGTTGTCCCGATAGTTTTCGCTATGGTCTGCGAAACGGGTCGCCCCACACCGGGGTAACCGCTTTTTCGGGAAGAGGCAAATTTATAAGGAAAGAGGGCTGAGAAGTCAAATACTTGCCGCCACCTTTCGCAAAAGCATTTTTTCTGCTTCATGAGCATTGATACTGGCCGCACAACCACCCCAAAACCTCCTTCGCCACATCGGGCCAAGTATCCGCCATCATCTGGCCATGGGGAACATTGGGAATGATTTTACTTTTGCCTCCCCAAAATTGCGCCTCGTATCTAGCTTCAAATTCGGGGACAAAGGCGTCTTTGTCGCCCATCAGTGCCAATGTAGGGACCGGATTCTTGGGCACGCGGAAGTCGGGGAAATTCATTTCGAGAAACACGCGCGAGGATTCTCGTTGGAGCGGCGGAAAATTAGGGGCCGCCTTTTCAGCTTCCTCATGGCTGCTGAAAAGCGCATCATAAATGATTCTCTGGTTTACTCGTTTGGGACCCATCGCTATTAAGATTCCAAGCTGCAACGCCAGCATGGGGCGGTGCGCTGCGATAAACCGCGATGTGTTCGCCAACCCCATCAGCGACGGGGCCGCGAGCAGAACTTGGCCGCTGACATGGTTGTCCAGAGCGTATTTCTGGACAAGATAGCCTCCCAGAGAATGGCCAATAAGAACCGGATCGGTTTGAAAAAGGCGAGCCCCCTGCCTTATGTCCTCCACATAGTCGTCGATGCCGTATGTATTGATCAGATCTTCTCCGCCGCTTTGCCCATGCCCTCGCAAAGAAATAGCGGCTCCATACCAACCCGCTTTCTCAAACGCCGGAATAAAGTAGCGGGTCCATATCCACGCGCCGCAGTAGGATCCATGAACGAACAGGAGCGGCGGCCTATCGTTAGGTTTGCCAAAATTAATAACTTCCATTATGTCCGAAAGCCTTCACTGAAACAGACTCTAAAGAGAGGAAATATAGTTAATGCCTTTTGGAGCTTCAGCGCAAGGCAGTAATTTACCCCCGAAAAACAGCACGTGGCTTAAGAGCCTGTTCTCATAAATGCGGGGTGCCTACAGCGGGATTTCTTTTGGCTTTGCCTTGTTTACCCACAGGACGATTATCAGGCGGGTTATCATCAGGGCTGAGAAGATCGACGATATAAGGCCAATGCAGAGCGTGACCGCAAAGCCTTTCACAGGCCCGGTGCCAAACATGAAAAGGATGAACGATGCGATGAGCGTCGTCATGTTTGCGTCGATAATCGCAGAAAGCGCGTGATGGAAACCGCCCTCAATAGAGCCGACAAGCGACCGGCCTGCACGCATTTCCTCGCGGATACGCTCGAAGACAAGCACGTTCGCGTCCAAGGCTGTGCCGATGGTCAACACGATGCCCGCGATGCCGGGCAAAGTTAACGTCGCTCCTAAAATTGACAGCGAAGCAAAAATCAGCGCCACGTTGAACAACAATGCAATATCCGCAAAAATGCCGAATAGCCCATATGCTACCATGAAAAATATAACAACCAAGCCAAGCCCGATAAGGCTTGCCTCGGCCCCGGCATGGATGGCGTCCGCGCCTAGTCCTGCGCCAACGGTCCGTTCCTCGAGGACTTTGATCGGCGCAGGCAACGCCCCTGCCCTTAAAAGAAGCGCGAGATCCTGCGCGGATTGCGTCGTGAAGTGCCCCGAGATCACGCCGCTGCCGCCGAGAATCGGCTCGCGAATGACTGGCGCAGAGATCACCTTGTTGTCGAGAACGATGGCGAAAAGCTTGCCTACGTTCTGCCGCGTCGCTTCGCCGAAACGCCGCCCGCCGATGGAGTCGAATTTGAAGCTAACCACCGGCATTCCCTCTTGAAACGACGGCTGCGCGTCCACCAGCGTGTCGCCGGAGACCATGACGCGCTTTTGCACGACATAGCTGCGCCCGTCTCCTTCGGCAGACGGAAGAATCTCCTCTCCTGCGGGAGCATGGGTATCCGACGGATTGGCCGTCTCGTCCACGAGCCGGAAAGTCAGCTTCGCCGTCTGGCCAAGCAGATTCTTGATGCGCTCAGGATCGTCGAGCCCCGGTAGCTGGACCAAAATGCGGTTATCGCCTTGTCGCTGAATCGAAGGCTCTCGCGTGCCCGTTTCATCCACACGCCGACGCACGATCTCGATAGATTGATCCATTGCCGCACGCTTGCGCTCGGCTATCCGGGCGTCGCTCATCTTCACAGTAAAATCGCCATTGGAGGCCGACGTCTCAAGCTCGCTGTCCATCTCGCGAAGCGCTTCCTTCGCAGCGCCAGCCTGGGCCGGATCATTGAGTTTAAATCTTACGACTCCGTTTGAAAGCCCTAACCCCGTGTAGCCAATCTTCGCCGCGCGCAAGGTGCCGCGAACCTGATCCACTATGGCTTGCATGTGCTCGTCAATCACATTTCCGGTCGCGACTTCGAGCAAAAGGTGCGATCCGCCTTGGAGGTCCAGGCCCAGATTGACGGCCTTGTTCGGAAAGAAGGAGGGCGTGTGCGCTTCAAGCCATGCAACGCGCTCTTTGCCGAGAACGTTGGGCGCGGAGTACAGAACGCCGATCGCGCAAACGACTGATATGAGAATAACTTTCCAACGATCGAGATACATCATAAGGCCATCCGGGTACATTAAAGCGCTTACCGCGCCAGCGTTTTTATATCCCTACCCTAATCCCTTCCGCAAGGGCCGGGAATTTCGGCGGAAGCGGAACAAAATTCTCTTTGGCAATGCGCGGCGACAACCCGCCATGGAGAAAATTCCGTATTACGCCTTCTTCTCGCCCTCTTTGCTTCCTTTATCGGAAACCTCGGGCTTCGGCTCCAGGGAGGAGATGCTCTCGATGTCGATCTTGATCTGTACGCCTTCGGCAATCTCCAGCATCAACTGCTTGTCTTCCACCTTGGCGACTTTGCCGTGGATGCCTCCGGAGGTCACGACACGGTCACCCTTCTGTAGAGACTTGACCATTTTGTCCTGCTCGGCAAGCCTCTTCTGGTTGGGGCGAATGACAAGGAAATAGAAAACAAGGAATATCAGAACGTACGGCACAATCATGCTCATGACGGGCGACGAAGCCTCGCCAGCCGGAGCCGCCTCCTGCGCGAATGCCGCCGATATAAAGATGGAAGAAAGATCAATCATTTAAAACCTCGCGCTTAGAGTTGGTGGTGTAATGCCTAGTCTAAAAGCACTGTCTCTCTTTGTAATCCCAATGACGTTTTTTTTGAATGGGAAAGATCGCTTCAATCCATGACGCAACATAGGGACCGGCAACACGCCGGTCCCTGAAGTTTCTGATCCCAACCCTTTGGTTTCGACTTACCTGGCTTCGATCTCAACGCGGCGATCTTTGGCGAGACAGCAGATCTTTTCCTTGCGGGAAAGCTTGTCCGAGCAATTCGTTGTCGGAACGGATTTGCCGAGCGAGCGAACTTCCACCTTCTTGGCGGCAATGCCTTTCGCGACGAGGTAGTCGCGGACGGCCTTGGCGCGCTTCAGCGCCAATCTTTCGTTGTAGGTGGCATTGCCCATCCGGTCTGCGAAGCCGACGATGGCAACGCTTTGGCTGCCTTCGGCCTTCAGCCTTAAAGCCATTTCGGCGAGCTGATTCTTGTCGGCGCGGGAAAGCGTGGTTTTGTTGAACTCAAAATATACGGCCTGAGCGCGCGTCTTTTCGACCTTCGTTTCCGCGATAGCTTCGACTTCGTCGGCTTCCTGGACAAGAACGGGCACGGCGTCCTTCGTCAAGGCAGGAACGCCCCCTGCCGTCATCAGGACAGCGGCATGGGCGGACGTGGACATCAGGGCGCCCAAAGCAAGGACTGCTGAAAGGGCTATGGTCTTGGTTGAAAGGGTCATCTGAGTTTCTCTCATTCTCTTGTTGATAGGGAGGGGAAATGTTATCCACAGCGTCGCGGATTATAGCCACACCGTGTTGTTACATCAATTCCCTTATCAATTTCTTTGACTTGCACAAGCCCCTCCGTTAGGGTTTGCGATACCTAGCGACATTAAGGCAACACCTCCGCCATGAACCCCTTAGCCATTATCGGACGCGCGTTTCTGGAATTTCTAGCCGTTGTCGGCCGCCTTGTCGAATTCGCGGCGAACGGCGTCAGGCATTGTTTTACGCCGCCTTTTTATATTAGGCAGACGGCAAAACAGTTTCTCGACATAGGTTATTACTCGTTGCCAGTGGTGGGCCTGACGACCCTTTTCACGGGCATGGTACTGGCGTTGCAAAGCCATACAGGGTTTTCTCGATTCGATGCCGAAACGGCTATTCCAACTGTTGTGGTTCTTTCGATCACTCGCGAGTTGGGGCCTGTCATGGCTGGCTTGATGGTCGCAGGAAGAATCGGCGCGTCTATCGCCGCCGAGCTGGGGACGATGCGCGTAACAGAGCAGATTGACGCGCTGACGACTCTTTCGACCAATCCGTTCAAGTATCTTATTGCGCCTCGCCTGATCGCGGGAACGCTGATGCTGCCGCTTCTGGTTCTTGTCGGCGACGTGGTCGGCGTGTTCGGGGGATTCCTCGTATCCGTGTACGAACTCAACTTCAACGCCGCGAATTACGTTTCTCAGACATGGCAGTACCTTGAGCGCAGCGATGTTACATCGGGCCTTTGGAAGGCCGCCGCATTCGGGTTCGTTATTACATTGATGGGTTGCTATCACGGGTTTAACTCGAAAGGCGGGGCGCAGGGCGTCGGCAAGGCCACCACAAATGCCGTTGTGTCCGCTTCCATTCTTATCCTCTTTGCCAACTACATGCTGACGGGATTGTTCTTTGCCGGAAAGTAATATGACTGACGTTCCTAAAATAGAACTGCGCGGCGTTACTAAATCGTTCGACGACAAACACGTCCTGCGCGGCATGGACCTGAAAGTCGCCAGGGGCGAATCCGTCGTTATTATCGGGGGCTCGGGCACGGGGAAATCCGTGACGCTTAAGTGCATTCTCGGCTTGCTGCGACCCGACGACGGGGCAATTAAAATCGACGGACAGGATACCACAAGGCTTAGAGGAGCGCAGCTTGATGCCCATCAGGCGAAATTCGGCATGCTTTTTCAGGGGGGCGCTTTGTTCGACTCCTTGCCTGTCTGGCGCAATGTCGCCTTTAAGGTCGCTCAGCAGCCGGGGGTTTCCCGCAAGGAAGCAAAAAGGATCGCCGTTGACGTTTTGGCTTCGGTCGGGCTCTCGCCGGATGTGGGCGATATTCATCCTGCCGAGCTTTCAGGCGGCATGCAAAAGAGGGTCGCTCTTGCGCGCGCGATTGCCGCGAAGCCTGAAATCATTTTTTTCGACGAACCTACGACCGGTCTTGATCCGATCATGGCCGACGTTATCAACGAATTGATCGTCAAATGCGTTCGCGAAGTCGGGGCGACGGCCATTTCCATCACGCACGATATGGCCAGCGCCCGAAAAATCGCGGACCGCATCGCGATGCTTTATGAAGGACGCATCATCTGGCAGGGCAGCAAGAAAGAGATCGACAATTCCGGCAATCCTTATGTGGATCAGTTTATCCACGGACGCGCCGAAGGCCCGATCAAGATGCAGGTGAGGAAGCTCTAACTGTTTGCTGAAAAACGTCTCCCTCGAAAGGCCCCTCCCCTCGGATGGGGAAGTTAAGAGGGAGCACGCGCTTCTTACGGTAATCCGATCAAAGCGGGTGAAGTGCCTAAATGCAAAGTCATTGTTAATATTAACAAAACCGCTCAATTACTTTCAAAAAATCTGTGTTATTCTCATCCGAAGAATATTTTATCAATTTTTCTTTAGAAGCTCAAAATGGCTGACGACATACTTACACAATCTGTCTTAAATTCACAATTTAGAGACGCCTACACCTACGACATCCCTGTCACAAAAGATGTTATCTACTGCGACGGATGTCCCTTTACCGTCATCGGAGAGCACAAATCGCACTGGGGAGATATCTATACGAACTATGACTTAGGCTATCTCTCGCAAACAGCTACAGTCACCATTGTAAACCCGGATTACCATGCAGATACATCTTTTGTAACATTGTTTTCCGACAAATATATGGAATGCCGCCAAGGTGAGTTCAGAGCCGCCGAAACGCCTCAAATTCGCGTTGTCGCCTATCCTAGGGATACAACAACGCCCGCGGACGTTCATCTTGGTTATGCCCATGACATGTCAGAAGCTGTTCCCTCGGCTTATTTCCTTAACAACAGCACAGACGACTGGCTTGATAAACAAAGTTTATGGAAACCGCACGAATTCTTTCTAACGCAAGAGATCAAAGGCGGCCAAGTTGCCCCTTGGGGGGTGGGTATCCAAAGAGTCCGCAGCAAAAACGAGAATTTCAATGCGCTCGATACTTTCTTGAATGCCAATATTCTTAGCACGAGGCCTAAAATCCGCGGCTGCTTCAGATGGCTCGTTGGAACTCTTTGCGATCCGCAACAGATCAACACCCCTATACGTAGCGACGTTTCCTTAACCAAAGCCTATGTTGAGCAACGCCGCCTGACCGAAGGTTGATGAAGCGGAACGCCTTCGTCCTTAAAACAGTCCGGTGATTTTCCCGTCCGTTGTTACGCCGATGCTATTCGCCGCCGGAATCTTCGGCAGGCCCGGCATCGTCATGATGTCGCCGCACAGCACGACCACGAATTCGGCGCCCGCCGAGAGGCGCACATTGCGCACAGGAATGATGTGGCCTGTGGGCGCTCCTTTAACCGAGGGATCGGTCGTAAAGCTGAATTGCGTCTTTGCGATGCACACGGGGAGCTTTCCGAACCCGTTCTTCTCAAGCTCGGCAAGCTTTTTCTCCGCATTCGCGTCGATCGAAATGCCTGCCGCTCCGTATATCTCACGTGTCACCGTCGCGATCTTTTCTGCAAGCGGCATGTCGTCCGGATACAACGGCTTGAATTGCGAAGGCTTTGTTTCGATGGTCTTGACGACCTCTTTCGCGAGATCCGCCGCGCCTTCCGCTCCACGCGCCCAGTGATCCGAGAGGATGCACGAAACGCCTCGCTTTGAAACCAGCTTGTTGAGAAGATCCATCTCGGCCTGAGAGTCAGTGCTGAAGCGGTTGATGCAGACGACAACGGGCACGCCGAATTTCATGACGTTCGAGATGTGGCGGTCAAGGTTCGCGAATCCTTTTTCAAGCGCTTCGAGATTTTCAGACTTCAAATCCTCCTTGGCTACGCCGCCATGCATCTTCAGCGCCCGGATGGTCGCAACGATCACTGTGCAGTCCGGCTTCAGCCCTGCCTTGCGGCACTTGATATCGAAAAACTTCTCGGCCCCAAGATCCGCGCCGAATCCCGCCTCGGTCACGACGTAATCGGCCATCTTTAGGGCCGCTTTCGTCGCGATCACGGTGTTGCATCCGTGCGCGATGTTCGCAAACGGGCCTCCGTGCACAAAGGCGGGATTGTTTTCCAGCGTTTGCACCAGATTCGGCTGCACGGCGTCTTTCAATAGCGCCGTCATGGCTCCTACCGCGCAGAGATCCTTCGCGGTCACATATTTTTTGTCTTTCGTCTGGGCTACGATGATCTGGCCCAGCCTGCGTTGCAAATCATCCAAGTCCGTCGCGAGGCAGAAAATCGCCATGATCTCGGACGCTACCGTGATATCGAAACCATCCTCGCGCGGGTAGCCGTTTCCGGGCCCGCCAAGCGATTGAACAACCTGACGCAGTGCGCGGTCGTTCATGTCAACGCTGCGGTGCCAGGAGATGCGCCGCACGTCGATCCCCAGCTGGTTACCCCAATAAATGTGGTTGTCGATCATCGCGGCAAGCAGGTTGTTCGCCGTGCCGACGGCATGGAAGTCGCCTGTGAAGTGAAGGTTGATGTCTTCCATCGGCGCGACTTGGGCATATCCGCCCCCGGTCGCCCCGCCCTTTTGCCCGAAGCATGGCCCAAGGCTCGGCTCGCGAAGGCAGAGAAGCGACTTCTTCCCGATGAAGTTCAGCGCGTCGTGAAGGCCAACGGAGGTCGTTGTTTTGCCTTCTCCTGCCGGGGTAGGCGTTATCGCGGTAACAAGGATCAGTTTGGCGTCAGGCTTGTTCTTTAAAGATTTGATGTAATCAAGAGAAAGCTTCGCCTTCAGGCGCCCATAGGGTTCCAGCTGATCGGCGGGAATTCCTAATCTTTCCTGCGCGATGCCGATAACGGGCTTCAGGGCAGCGGACTGAGATATCTCGATATCTGACTTGGGAGCTGCATGTTGAGACAAGTTGCTTGAATTTTCTTTATTTTGCCTGGTCATCTGTGCCCTGCTGAAGTTACTTTCTTAGAAGCATTGGTTAAAGTTATCTAAAAAGGGGAATGCCTTTCTTGCGGAACTCCCTATGCCTTTGCGCATAGCACTACACTAGTAGCACATAAAAACACGTCAAGCCTTCAAAAATGCTTCCCGTTTAAACGTAGCCGACTCTTATGCTCGCTATCGCGAGCGATGGATTCCCGCTTTCGCGGGAATGACGGGGTGTTTCAAATGGTTCGAGAGCAAGATCATGAATAGATTTTAGAACTGTCCAAAAGCTAAAAGTTTTTAAATACTTGCAGGGCAGGATGGCAAGGACGATTCGCTGTTGCGGTTGAGGTGTTTTATGCTTTTCGATTTGTGCCTTGGCGGGCTAGGCTCACTGGGGCTTGCTGTCTATTTGGGGTATGCGCTTTTCTATCCGGAAAGGTTCTAGATGTTCGCTCAAGTCCTGGCTCAGTTGGCCCTTCTGGCCATCGCCGTTGCGGCGGTGGCTTTGCCACTGTCCTTTCTGCTTGCGGCGCAATTCGACAAGGGCAATGTGCCGGTTGCGAAGGGTTTCTGGAGTTCTCTTTTTGGCCCTGCGTTCGGGACCGAGCAAAACTGGAAAAGCTATCTCCTTTCCGCTCTTGTTTTTAACCTGACCGGCGCGGGGCTGCTCTTTTTAATCCTTCTTTTTCAAGATCATTTGCCTTTCAATCCGCTTCATGCGGACGGACTATCCCCAGCGCAGGCTTTCAATATCGCCATCTCGTTTATGACGAACACGGACTGGCAGGCTTATACTGGCGATGAAACCCTTAGCCTTCTGAGCCGTATGGCGGGCCTTGGGGCGCAAAATTTTCTCTCCGCAGCCACGGGGATCGCGCTTGCCTTTGCCGTAGTCCGGGGGTTTGTTCGCGAGAAAAACCCATCGCTTGGAAATTTCTATCGCGACGCAGGGCGGGCAGTCATTTTCATCCTTCTGCCACTTTCGGTCGTAGCTGCGCTTTTTCTCGTGCACGAGGGAGTTCCGCAAACTCTGGCCGCATCGGTGCAGGCTTCGGCCATTGACGGAGGCATTCAGACCATTGTCACCGGACCGGTGGCGAGCCAAGTCGCGATCAAGGTCATCGGCTCAAACGGAGGCGGCTATTTTACCGCCAACGGAGCCCACCCTTTTGAAAACCCAACGCCTCTTTCGAACTTCGTCCAAATGGTTTTGATTTTCGCGCTGCCCGCGGCCTTTCTTCTCGCCTTCGGCAGGATGGTTAAAGACAGAAGGCAGAGTCGTTCTCTTCTTGCGGCTTCGGTGGTCATGTTCGCCATCCTGTTCGTTCCATGCGCGCATTATGAATCAAAAGCCAATCCCGCGCTGTCCGGCCTTGCTATCGATCAGCAGGTTTCCGAGGCCAATCCGGGCGGCAATATGGAGGGAAAAGAAACGCGATTTGGCATTCTGGGCTCCACACTGTGGGCCACGGCGACGACGGCGACATCCAACGGAGCGACCAACGCGGCCCTCGACAGCTATATGCCGCTTGGAGGGCTTATTCCCCTCTTTAACATGCTTTTGGGCGAGGTCGTTTTCGGCGGAGTCGGGTGCGGCCTTATCGCCATTCTTGTCTATACGGTCTTGACGGTTTTTATCGCGGGCCTTCTCGCGGGAAGAACGCCGGAGTATCTCGGAAAAAAGATCGAAGCCCGCGAGATCACTCTTGCGGTCGTCGCAGTGCTGCTTCATCCCTTGTGCGTGCTGATCCCTTCGCTCGCCAGCCTTGCGGCAATGCCGCCAGGAGGCGAACCGCATAGCTTGACGCAGACGCTTTATGCCTACGCCTCGGCATCGGCGAATAACGGCTCTTCGTTCGCAAGCTTTGACGCCAATACCGTTTATCAAAACATCGCGCTGGGGCTCGTGATGCTCGCAGGGCGTTTTGGATATGCGGCTCCGGTTTTGGCTATCGCGGGGTCCCTTTCGTCCAAGAGAGCCATTCTTCCTTCCGGAGGGACCTTTCCAACACATGGAACAGTTTTCGTTATTCTCCTGATAGGGGTCATCTTCCTTCTCGGGGGGCTTACCTTCCTGCCCGCCGTCGCGCTGGGCCCTATCGCCGAACACCTTTCCCTTTATTCCCGCTGAGGCTGAAGCATCGCCATGTCGAAAAAGGCAAAACGAAAAACGCGCTCGTCGCTTATCGACCCCAATCTTTTGCGCATGGCGGCTCGCGGAGCGATCGTTAAGCTTCGTCCCGCCACACTTGCGCAGAACCCGATCATGTTCGCTGCCGGAGTCGCCGCAGCGTTTTCGAGCGTCATCGCCCTGCGAAACGTCGTGACAGGCACCCCGATATCCGCCGAAATTCATATCACCGCATGGCTTTGGCTGACCGTTTTTTTCGGGAATTTTGCCGAAGCCGTCGCGGAGAGCCGAGGCAAGGCGCAAGCGGATTCGCTGCGCAAGGCGCGCACCGAAACCATGGCAAAACGCATTAAGAACATTGACGATACCGAATTTGAACTTATTCCCGCATCGAAACTCGAGGTGGGAAATTTGGTCGCGGTGGAGGCCGGAGAGGTCATTCCGGGAGATGGCGATGTGATCAAGGGGATTGCAACCGTCGATGAGTCAACGATCACCGGCGAGTCCGCCCCTGTCATCCGGGAATCGGGCAGCGACCGCTCGGCGGTGACCGGAGGCACGCGCGTTCTCTCCGACAGGATTGTCGTCGAGATCGGCACGGCTCCGGGCGAGTCCTTCCTTGACCGCATGATCGGTCTCGTCGAAGGCGCAAAACGGCAAAAAACTCCGAACGAAACCGCGTTGACGATCCTTCTGTCGGGGCTGGCGCTGATCTTCCTGATCGTTTGCGTGACGCTTGAAGGCTTTGCCGCCTATAGCGGGAGGCTTCTGCCGGTCGTCTATCTTATTGCGCTGTTTGTCGCGTTGATTCCGACCACTATCGGAGGGCTGCTGTCCGCTATCGGAATCGCGGGCATGGACCGGCTTGTGATGTTCAACGTCATTGCGAAATCGGGGCGCGCCGTCGAGGCGGCGGGAGATATCGACACGCTTCTTCTCGACAAAACGGGCACCGTCACTTTCGGAAACCGCATGGCGGCGGAATTCATTCCCATCGGCGGCATTCGAGAGATCCAGCTTGCCGAGGCCTGCCTGCTCTCATCGCTTTCGGACGATACGCCCGAGGGGAAATCCATCGTCCGCCTTGCCGAGGACAAATATGGCATGAGTTCGAGCATCGCGACTAAATACCAAATGACCTTCATTCCATTTAACGCTCAAAACCGCATGAGCGGCGTGGACATCGCTCAGGTCTCGATCCGCAAGGGCGCGCCCGATTCCATTCTTAGCTTATGCGGCAACGGCAATGCGCGCGAAGCCTCTGGCATCGTGGGGCGCATCGCGAAAACAGGCGGCACCCCCCTGCTCGTGTCGCGGAACAAGAGGGTTCTTGGCGCGATTCATCTGAAGGATATCGTCAAGCCCGCAATCCATGAGCGCTTCGCGATGCTTCGGAAAATGGGCATACGCACGATCATGATTACCGGAGACAATCCGATCACCGCCGCCGCAATTTCGGCAGAGGCGGGGGTCGATGATTTTCTCGCGGAAGCGTCGCCGGAAAAGAAGCTTGAGCTTATTCGCGGCGAGCAGGCGAAAGGGAAGCTGGTCGCCATGTGCGGCGATGGCTCCAACGACGCCCCTGCCCTTGCGCAGGCGGACGTGGGAGTTGCGATGAACACGGGGACCACGGCTGCTCGAGAGGCTGGAAACATGATCGATCTTGACAGCGATCCGACCAAGCTTATCGAGATCGTCATGATCGGCAAGCAGCTCCTTATGAGCCGAGGCACGTTGACGACGTTTTCTCTCGCCAACGATGTCGCCAAATATTTCGCAATTCTCCCGGCGCTGTTTGTAGGCATTTACCCACAGATGGCCGCACTTAATATCATGCATCTTGGAAGCCCTGAGTCCGCGATTTTGTCGGCTATCGTTTTTAACGCGCTAATTCTGATCGCTTTGGTTCCTTTGGCTCTGCAAGGAGCGCGCTTTGTTCCCGGCCCGGCGGGCGCGGCGCTGGGGCGCAATCTTCTGGTTTATGGCGCAGGCGGGCTTATCGCACCATTCATCGGAATTAAATCGATCGACGTGCTGATAAACGCTTTCGGAGGGATTTAAGCCGTGTTTCAGGAACTTCGCGCGAGCATCATTCTGGTCCTCGGACTAACGCTTTTGACCGGCGTGGCATATCCCCTTCTGATGACCGAAGCGGGACAAGCTCTTTTTCCTTATCAGGCCAACGGCAGCCTTGTCGAAGAAAACGGAAGCGTTATCGGATCGGAGATTATCGCTCAAAGCTTCACCGGCGACATATATTTCCACCCGCGCCCATCCGCCTCGGCTTATGACGCCGCAAATTCGGGAGGCAGCAATCTTGCCCCCGGTTCGGTCAAGTTTATTAACGACGTTGAAAGCCGAGTCGAAGAGTTGCGCAAACCAGGCAGCGCACGGCTTGTCCCCGTCGATCTTGTTACTTCGTCGGGCAGCGGACTTGATCCGGATATTTCCGAGGCATCGGCACGCTTTCAGGCGCCGCGCATTGCCGAAGCTCGCGAGATGTCGCTTCAGAAAGTCGAAAAGCTTATCGAGGAATACACAGCGCGAAAAACCCTCGGTGTGCTCGGCGAAAACCGCGTTAACGTTCTGCAAATAAATAGAGCTTTAGATCGGCTTTCGCCCGAAACGCTGCCGGAAATGCCCGCTCCATGACCGAAGAAGAAAACCGCCCCTCTCCGGAAGCTTTGCTTAAGGAAGCCAAAAGCGAACGCAACGGCAAGCTGAAGATATTCCTTGGTGCGGCTCCGGGAGTCGGAAAGACCTATGCGATGCTGGGCGCGGCCAAAGGGCGCATTGCCGAAGGCGTCGATACCGTTATAGGAATTGTCGAAACGCATCAGCGCAGCGAAACTCAGGCTCTTACGAAGGGGATTGAAACCGTTCCGAGGCGGAAGATTGCCTATCGAGGGCTGGCGTTTGAGGAAATGGATATCGACGCGATCCTTAAGCGCAATCCGAAGCTGGTTCTAATCGACGAGCTTGCGCACACGAACGTTCCCGGCGCGCGCCATGCCAAGCGGTATCAGGATGTGCAAGAAATTCTCGAAGCGGGAATCGACGTTTACACCACGCTTAACGTTCAGCATATCGAAAGCCTGAACGACATTGTGGCGCGCATTACAGGAGTCAAGGTTCGGGAAACGATTCCCGACAGCCTTGTGCAGATGGCTAACGCGATCGAATTGATCGATCTGCCGCCCGACGAGCTTTTGCAGCGGCTGAAGGAAGGCAAGGTTTATATTCCCCAACAAGCGCGGTTGGCCGTCAACAGGTTCTTCACGCCCGGCAATCTCACCGCGCTACGCGAACTCGCGCTTCGGCAAGCTGCCGAGCGTGTTGACGACCAGATGTTAAGCCTTATGCGCCGCCACGCGATTTCGGGACCATGGCCGACGAGCGACCGCGTGATGGTTTGCATTTCGGACGATGGGCAAGCGGCTTTTCTTGTCCGCGCGGCGCGCCGGACTGCCGAACGCCGCCAAGCCGCATGGATCGTTCTTTTTGTCGAAACGAGCCGTCAAATTTCCGAGAAAGCACGAAGCGATATCGCCGAAGCGCTAGCTTTGGGGGAGAGCTTCGGAGCCGAAGCGCTGACTGTTCAATCCGATGCCCCTGCCGACGAGATTCTCCGCATCGCGCGCGAGCGCAATGTTTCAACCATCGTTATGGGCAAATCGAAAAAATCGTTCTGGTCGAGAATGACGAGTCCTTCGGTTTTAGCCTCGGTCATTGCGGAAGGCGAAGGCTTCGACATTATGCTCGTCAACGATGTCGAAGCGGGGGGAAAACGCGAAAAAACGCCTAAGAACGTTCAACCCCAGCCCCGCGAGTTCAACTTCAAAGGACTTGGCAAAACGGCCTTCGCGCTTAGCGCCGCGTGTCTTATGGCAGCAATCACCGGGATCTTCGTGCCCCCGGTCTTTCTGCTCTTCTTTTTTATCGCAACGATTGTAATCGTCGCGCTGGACACCGATTTGATCCTCTCTCTGTTCGCAACCCTGGTTTCTGGGCTCGCGCTCGACGCGCTTCTTGTAGGCCCAAACGGAGGTTTGATCCCTGATAACAAAGACGATGCCGTCCTTGTGCTCCTTGCCGTCGTCACAGGGATAGCGATTGCGCTCCTTGCAAACCGAACGCGGCTTCAGGTCGAAGCGACGCGCCGCCACGCCGAACACACCCAATCCCTTTATGATTTCACAAAAAGCATTGCGGTTGCCGCGACCATCGACGATGTCGCCCAGACCATCGTGCGCCGCGTCGCTTTGGCGCTCAACGCTCATGCGGCGGTCCTCATGCCGCGCCATGATAACCTTGCCGTCGTCGCTTCAATCCCGGCGGAA
>JAQVZU010000038.1 GCA_028708035.1 Alphaproteobacteria bacterium | reverse complement strand
TTGTTTAAAGGTCTATAAGATCAGCAAAGAGTTTTATGAAGATAATAAGTACGGGGTCGGAAGGGCGAATTACAGCTACAGCAAAAATGGCGAATTCAAAGTCGCTGCCGTCACTTTACGAACACAGAACCAAGCCGAGCCCGTGAATCCCCGTTCATGCATTATTAATGCCAATGATATTTTACGCGCCGTCCAGGCTGAGGAAAGGCGCTGCCAAAGGCCTGGATTTAAACCACGTAAAAAAGTCGTGCTAAAAAATCCGCGAAATGGGGGCTAAGCCGCTTGCGCTTCTTCCGCCTCGGTCAGAAGGCGGAAGATTGTTGCGGCGTCCTTTGCCGTGCGCAGCTTGGCGCAGAGCTTGTCGTCGCGCAGGATTCTCGAAACCGAGGCCAACGCTTGCAAATGGTCGGCCCCCGCTTCTTCGGGGGAAAGCAGCAAAAAAACCAGATCCACCGGCTTGTCGTCAATAGCCTCAAAATTGACCGGTTCCTTGAGGCGCGCCAGAAAGCCAAAGACTTTCTTAAGCCCCGGCACGCGCGCGTGCGGAATTGCGATACTTTGGCCAATTCCGGTCGTGCCCAGCCGCTCACGCTCCCAAAGAACGTCAAACAGCGCCAGCTTGTCGATGCCGATCAAGTTCGCCGCCGATGCCGCAAGCGCCTGAAGCACATCTTTTTTCGTTGACACAGCCAAGGCTGCATCCACCGAATCCGATGAAATCAACTCGCGCATCGACAGTTTTTGCGACATGAAGGAACTGCCTCTCAAGCCGTCTTGGCAACACGTTCGGCAGGATCTACCCAGCCAATATTGCCGTCTTGACGCCGATAAATCATATTCAGGCCACCATGGCTGCGGTTGCGAAACAGTAGTGCGGGCAAGTCTTTAAGGTCAAGCCGCATGACCGCTTCGCCGACCGTCAACGTTTCGATGGGCGTGGTCATCTCAGCGACGATGGCGGGACTATCGCCGACTTCGTCTTCCGAGCCGCTCGCATCTCCATTCAAGACAAAGGCATTCGCGACCGAAGAATCCACTTTTTCAAGCGTGGTGTCGTGATGATGCTGCTTGAGCTTCGTTTTATGGCGGCGCAGACGGCCCGAAAGGCGGTCCACGGCGCTGTCGAAGGCAGGATAGGGTTCGGACGACGACGATGTGCTTTGAAGGAGGACCCCGCGTTTGCCGGAAATAAGAATATCCGCGCGGAAAAGATGCGCATCGCGAGAAAAGGTTACGGTGGCCTCCATGGTGTCGCCAAAATACTTGCCGACCAACTCATCGAGGCGGGTCTTAACATGGGCTCGTAAGGCGTCGCCAACGTCGATTTGCTTGCCTTTAACAGACAGATTCATAACGGAACTCATATATTAAAAGGTTTCGGAATGCCTTGACTCGAATGCCATTTCTGGCACTTGCCACTGATGTTGCGAAATCCGTGGCTTTCGGTCTCGCTTCTTTCGAAGCTGAGGTTCGTACATAAGGACAAGTTTCCTCGGATGTCAAGGCAGGCTGGATATCTTAAAATCTTAACGGTTGTAGAGGGTTAGCTCGTAGCTCGCAATTTTGCGCGCTCCATGTCTAAGAAAATGAGCTCCCTAGGCTATAGAAAAACATTTCCAGCGTTAGCTGAAAAATCCCTTCTTAACTTAAAAATCTGGGATTTGATTTACCCCGGTTTCTGATTTAAACGATGGGGGACGCTCAATGACCTCACAAGTGGCAGAAGTTTCCATGATTAGAAAAATCATTGCTACTACTAACGCCCTTTTGTGGGGAATTACAGCTGGCGTTATTGCCGGGATAGCGGCCTTCGGATATATCGCAGGCATTTCATGGATATTCCTTTTTGGTGATGATCCATGGCCGTCCTGGAGCTTCTGGTTTCTCACCAGCGTCGGGATCGTCATCGGTATTTCAGTTACATTTGTTGTTGTAAGATTATTTCATGTATTTGATTCCCCTTCGAAAAAGAAACCTGCCAACCTCGGGCATGCTGGCAAAGGACACATATGGAAATCCTGCGCTGGCTTAGTTATCGTTATTTTGTTTTGGGGCGGACTTTCACTCCTCTATGTCCGTAATAAAGAAACTGAAGAGGCCCAAATTGCGATAGAACAAAAGAAGAATCAGTATTATCGACAATATCTTCAAAATAAAATGCGTTTAACAACGATTAGCTTTGACCGAAACGACGTTCAACGAAAACTTTTTGCCATGATACATTTTGACGGAAAGACACCGGGCGATTATTCGTTGCGCTGGCGTGTTTTGGAAGATCTCTATGGCACGACTCTTATAAACGGAAAAACGGATCTGACTTTTCCTTTGCCAGGTGACGTCTATAAGGTCGAACTGGACATTAATCAAATAAGCGAAATTTATAAGAGTAAACTCACGCATGGACAGGGAGGCTTTATCATAGGCGAGGGCTCAATTCAGTTTATAGTTGATCTTGTGCCTAGCTTCACCGATGAAGATCGTGTGCTTATGCCTTCCATGAACTTGCACAATTTTGCTCTTGAAGTTGATCGCTTGGATATGGGGCAGGATGCCATGCCTTCTGACCTTATAACGCAAGTAAAGGCTGCAGTCCCTTATGATATCAAAGTGCCCAAATAAATGTCAGAGCCATCGGGTGATGGCCGTGTCAAACGCTATGTGTCCAAGGAAACCCAAGTGCTGACGCGCTTGATTGCTAAGCGTTTGGTCTGCACAGTCCTGCCACTCACTGCCGAAGCCCCTTTGCAAATGTCACGCTGAACCAGATGTTGCCGGACGAAAACTGGTGCGGTCGAGAAGAATCGAACTTCCACGAGATTTCTCCCACAGCGACCTCAACGCTGCGCGTCTACCAGTTCCGCCACGACCGCACGTCTTGCACGAAGGGTAGGGGGATGCCAATAGCAGACCTTTCAGGCGTTTATCAAGGGGGTAGTTGAGGTTTGTGTATTTTTTGTGAAGAGGCGTGAAAGGTCGCGACATCTTGATTTTTAAGCAAAAGAGGCGCGTCATCGCTATAGATGGCTTTGATGCCGCTTTTCAAAAGTTCTTGGGCCCGGACCGGATTGTTGATCGTATAGGCCAGAACGGGCAAAGGCGTGCCTCTGATAAAAGCAAGCCTTTCGGAGGTCAGTAGATCGCAATTGATTGCGACGCACGACGATTGAGCCAAAACGGCGCGTTCGAGCCAGTCTTCGGTCCAATCGCGCAAAAGAAGGGCGCGCGGCCAATCGGGGCGCAGTTGCGCCGCGATGGCGAGGGCATCCCGATCAAAGCTTGAAATGACAGGCGGTGGGACGTTTTCTGGCCAAGATTTAGCGGCTTCGATCAATGTAACCATGACGGTTGCTTGCGTGCGCCCCGGACTTGGCTTCAGTTCGAGGATTGCGCGCATCTCCGATAGGGCGCAGAATTCGAGAGTTTTTTGTAAAGAAGTTACTCGCGTTCCCGAAAAAGTTGGCGAAAACCATTGACCTGCATCAAGAGCCTGGACTTGTGCCCAGCTCATCTCGGCGATGCGCCCGTGGCCAGAGGTCGTCCGGTCCAGAGTTTCGTCATGCATCAAAACGGGAACGCCATCAGAGGTCAGCTTGACATCGACTTCAATCCACGTTGCGCCTGCTTTTTTCGCTGCGATGAAGGACTCAAGCGTGTTTTCGGGCGCGCTAAAGGGCGCGCCGCGATGGGCGATTACCGGAGGAAGGAACTCAAGCGCGTCGGTCATCGGATGCCAGAGGTCAGAGGACAAAGACCAAAAGTTTTCTCTAACACCTTACCTGCAAAGAATTAAAGAAAACTTCAATGCAAGAGGCTCCATTTGTAAAGACTGACTTTTTTCCTATTTCCAAACCATTAACAACTATGCCGATCATCATTGCCTGTAAGGCCTGCGATGCCCGGCGAGGATCCCAGCATGGCGAGAGCCTTCCCAGGGCTTTTGCTCTTGCGAAGAGCTTTTCGGATAGGGACAGCATTCGAGCTTTCGAGGCGTTGCGGCGACGGATAATCCCCAGCATTTCCTCCATATATTCGCAGCGAAGGTACAGGATTGTAACAACCCTTCGCCGCCTTTTGTCTCGCGCTATCATTTCAAGGGCATGAATGCTTGCGCTTCTCAGATCCTCAAGGGGGGATTCCGATTCGGCGGCAAGTTTTTCCAGCATGTCTTCCTGGGGAAGAAAAATTCTCTTCAGCATCGCATCGCAAAGCTCGGCTTTGTTTTTGAAATGCCAGTAGACTGCGCCGCGCGTCACCTTTGCCGCGCGCGCGACCTGTTCGAGCGAAGATCTGCTTACGCCTTGCGCGAAGAATACCTGTTCCGCTGCGTCGATGATCGCCTTCCGTGTCTTTTCTGCATCATCTTTTGTTCGTCGCGCCATGTATCCGAAATTCCTTTACATACATACAGCAGTGAATGTATAAGTCTGTTCGCCCCTCCTGTAAATCGGATTGCTTATGCGCCGCGCGTTTTCATCGAAAAAGGCTTGCCTGTTCACTGCCCTCGTTCTGGCGGGATGTGCTGTTGGCCCGGACTTCACGCCGCCTGCCGCGCCGGAGGCGTCGGCGTACGATTCCGATCCCGTCCCACCTAAAACAGCGGATGGCGCGCAACAATTCATCCCAGCGCAGGACATTCCTGCGGAATGGTGGAAATTATTTCATTCTCAAAGTCTTAACAGGTTAATCGAGCAGGCCGTCAAAGACAATCCCGATCTTGCTGCGGCTAATGCTGCGCTTAAAGTCGCACAAGACAATCTTGGTGCAGGCGAGGCCGCGTTCGTCCCCAAACTTACGGGATCGTTTGCGTCCACGCGCGCAAAAGCTTCGACAGTTGCAAGCAATGGAGCATCGCCAAGCTATTATTACACGCTGCACAACGCCTCGGTCGGCGTGTCCTATAATCCCGATGTTTGGGGCGGAACACGTCGGTCGGTTGAGAACCTTCAGGCTCAAGCCGATGCCGCCAAATTCCAGAAAGAAGCTGCTTATTTGGCGTTGACGTCGAATGTTGTTACGCTTGCGATCACTGAAGCTTCGCTTCGCGATCAAATCGCCGCCACGCAAGAAATTATCAAGGCGCAGGAAAAAGTTCTCAATATTTTTAAACTTCGGTTCGAAGCGGGCGCTGTCGCCAAAAGCAGCGTTCTCGCGCAGCAAACCTCGCTGGCTTCGGTCAAGGCGACACTTCCTGCCTTGCAACATCGCCTTGCTGTGACGCGTCATGCTCTTTCAGCGCTTGCTGGAAAATTGCCCGAAAAGCAGGCTGCGGCGCCTTTCCGCTTGACGGACCTCAAATTGCCGGAAAAACTGCCTTTATCCCTGCCTTCGAAGCTGGTCGAACAAAGGCCTGATGTTCGTGCGGCGCAGGAAAATCTTCATGCAGCCAGCGCAGCAATAGGCATGGCTGTTTCGGCGCGTCTTCCGAGCGTTCTTTTAACCGGCGACATTGGGTCCATGGCGAATGTGTTTGACAAGCTATTCTCTCCGGGCGGCGGATTTTGGACGCTTGGGGCCAGCGTGGCGGGGACAATCTTCGACGCAGGAGCGTTGGCCGACAAAGAGCAGGCTGCGCGCGATGCTTTCGAGGTTGCCGAGGCTCAATACCGCAAAACGGTATTGGCGGCATTCCAGGATGTCGCGGATACTCTTCATGCGCTCCAGTCAGATGCCGAGGGCCTGAACGCTAAACGCGACGCCGAAAAAGCGGCGGCGGAGAGCCTTGAACTCACGAAACAACAATTCAGCGCGGGCGCCACAGGCTCTGCCGAGCTCTTTTTGGCTCAGCAGGCGCATCAACAGGCCAAGGTCGCTTATGTGCAGGCGCAGGCGCAGCGCTATGCCGATACGGCAGCGCTGTTCGCGGCGCTTGGCGGCGGCTGGTGGAATCGCTGCGCGACAGTCCAATCCGGGAGAGGTCCTCAATGATTAAACGTATGCTTATTATGCTGATTGCGGTCGCTGTCATCATTGGCGGTATGGTCGGCTTTAAATACATGATGGCCGCGGGGACCAAGGAATTTCTGAAGAATCAGCCGGAGCAGGCACAAACCGTTTCAACGGTCAAAGCCGAGATGCAGGAATGGCAGCCCGAGCTTTCCGCCGTAGGCGCGGTTCGCGCCATCAATGGTGCGGATCTTGCGGCCGAGGTTTCGGGCGTTGTCGAGAGTGTTTTATTCGAATCCGGAAGCGACGTTTTACAAGGGACGATCCTTGTCAAACTGCGCAGTGACGATATCGCCGCGCAGCTTCGCGCTCTTGAGGCGGCGGCGCATCTTGCGCAGCTTACCCTTGATCGCGATCTTAAGCAGCTTCAGGGACAGGCGATCAGCCGGGCGGCGGTCGATGCCGATACGGCAGCTCTCAACAGCGCCAAAGCCCAAGTCGACGCGCAGCGTGCGGTGCTGGAAAAGAAAACCATCGCCGCGCCTTTCAAAGGACGGCTGGGCATCCGCCAGGTCGATATCGGGCAGTACGTCAACGCGGGAACGCCCATCGTGACAATTCAGCAGCTTGATCCGATTTACATCGATTTCAACATCCCCGAGCAAAGCCTTCCACAAGTCGCCGAGGGACAGAAAGTCATCGCCAAGATCGACGCATTGCCGGGGATGGTTTTCGAGGGCGAAATAACGGCGGCGGATGCAAAGATCGACGAGGCGACGCATAACGTTCAAGTGCGCGCCACATTCAAAAATCCCGAATTCAAGCTTCTGCCGGGTATGTTCGCGCACATCGCCGTTTCCATAGGCGTTCCCGAGAAGCGGCTTACGCTTCCTTTGACATCCATAACCTACAATCCATACGGTAATACCGTGTTTGTCGCAGGCAAAGAAGACAAGGGCGCGCTGGTTGCCAGGCAGACGTTCGTCAAGCTGGGGCCTGTGCGCGGCGATCAGGTCTCGATTCTCTCGGGCATCAACGAAGGCGACGAAATTGTGACCACGGGACAGCTTAAACTTCGCAACGGAACGCCTTTGACGATTAACAACGAGATTCAGCCCAAGTTTGATCCCGCTCCGAAACCGGAAGATAAATAGGATAAAAGCGCGCCATGAATTTTACCGACATCTTTATCCGCCGCCCGGTGCTGGCGTCGGTCGTCAGCCTGATGATCCTCGTCATCGGGCTCAGGGCGCTTTTTTCGCTGCCTATCTTGCAGTATCCCCGCACGCAAAACGCCGTGATTACGGTGCAGACGGTTTATTACGGGGCGGATGCCGATGCGGTGGCGGGCTTTATCACCACGCCGCTTGAGAATGCCATCGCCCAAGCGAACGGTATTGATTACATGACGTCGACGAGCATGAACGGCGTCAGCACGATCACGGTCAACTTGCGGCTTAATTACGACCCGGACAAGGCGCTCACCGAAATCAGTGCGAAAATCACCTCCGTGCGTAATGAGCTTCCGGAGGCGGCGCAGGAGCCGACGCTGACCATCAAGGTCGGCGAAACCGTGGACTCGATGTACGTCGGCTTCAACAGCAACGTTTTGGACCGTAACGCGATCACAGATTATCTGACGCGCGTCGTTCAGCCTCGCCTGCAAGCGGTCGAAGGCGTGCAAACGGCGGAAATCCTCGGTGCGCAAAATTTCGCACTGCGTGCATGGCTCGACCCACAAAAACTTGCGGCCTACAGCTTAACGGCGGCGGACGTGAGCCGGGCGCTGGCGGCGAACAACTACATCTCGGGGCTCGGTAAAACAAAGGGGCAGATGGTTGAAGTCACCCTTAACGCATCGACTGACATCCATTCGCTTGAGGAGTTCCGCAATCTGATCGTCAAGCAGAAAGACGGCGCCGTAGTCAGGCTTAAGGACATTGCCGAGGTGACGCTGGGGTCCGACGACTATGAAACCCGCGTTAGCATCGACGGGAAAAGCGCGGTTTTCATCGGCATCCAGATGGCTCCGTCTGCGAACTTGCTTCAGGTGATTGAGGGCGTTCGCAAGGTATTTCCCGACATTAAAGCGCAACTCCCCCAAGGGATGCAGGCTAAGGTCGTTTACGATGCGACGCAATTCGTGTCGTCTTCCATCGGCGAGGTCGAAGAATCGCTTATCGAGGCCGTTGTTATCGTCGCCTTTGTCGTCTTTATGTTCTTGGGCTCTCTCCGGTCGGTTCTCATCCCGATCATCGCCATTCCCCTTTCCCTCATCGGCGCGTTCATCTTCATGCTGGTAATGGGATTTTCAATCAATCTGCTGACGCTTCTTTCATTGGTGCTGGCCATAGGACTTGTTGTTGATGACGCCATTATCGTCGTCGAAAACGTCAACCGGCATATGGAGGAAGGGAAATCTCCGCTTGAAGCTTCTCTTATTGCTGCCCGCGAACTTGGCGGACCGATCATCGCGATGACCATCGTGCTGATCGCCGTGTACGTCCCCATTGGGTTCCAGGGCGGTTTGACAGGATCTCTCTTTACAGAATTCGCCTTTACGCTTGTCGGCGCGGTCACTATTTCAGGAATCGTCGCGTTGACGCTTTCGCCAATGCTTTGCAGCAAGATGTTCAAGCCGCACGATGCGGCGCGTCGAGGATGGGAAGAGAAGCTTGTCGCTTTTCTCGATGGCCTTTTCGACAGGCTGCATAACAAATATCGTCGGCTTCTGTACTCAAGCCTTCGATATGTGCCGGTTACATTGACGTTCGCGGCGCTGATCCTCGGCAGCATTTATTTCCTTTATTCCAGCGCGCGAACGGAACTTGCGCCGCAGGAGGACCAAGGCGTCGTGTTTGGCGTGCTGTCTTCTGCTCCCAATTCGACGCTTGAACAACGCCTGATGTATGCGGATAAGGTCTATCAGATCTATTCGCAGGTTCCTGAAACAGACCTCGTTTTCCAATTTGACGTTCCGGGCATGTCCTTCTCGGCTTTGACGCTTAAGCCGTGGGACGAACGCGAACGGACCACCAACGATATTCAGCCGTTTATCCAGAAGGAGGTCAGCGGGGTCGCGGGCATCCGCGCGGCAGTGTTCCAACCCTCTCCGTTGCCGGGCGCGCACGGGCTTCCGGTTCAGTTCGTCATTACCTCAACGCAAGCCGCCGATCGCATGAGCGACGTCGTCGACAATTTTATGCAGGAAGTCCGCAAAAGCGGCATTTTGATTTTCTCGGATACCGATCTCAAGATCGACTTGCCGCAATCCACTGTGATTATCGACCGCGATAAGGCGGCCCAACTGGGGCTAACCATGACGGACGTCGGCAACGCGATGTCCGCGATGCTCGGGGGAGGATATGTCAACCACTTCACCATGAGTGGCCGGTCCTACAAAGTCATTCCACAGGTGGCGCAAGCCGAGCGGTTGACCACGCAGCAGCTTGAAAGCTATTACATCCGCGCCGCGTCAGGCGATCCGGTCGCGCTTTCGACAATCGCGCATATTGAGACGAAGACAGTGCCTCAATCGCGCAACCACTTCCAGCAGGTCAACTCGGCGACGGTGTCCGGGGTTCCGTTCCCCGGATTTACTGTCGGACAGTCGCTCGATACGCTTAAGGACATTGCGGCGCGCAGCCTTCCCGAGGGATATTCATTTGATTACGCGGGCCAGTCGCGACAGTTTATGCAAGAGTCCAGCGGCTTCGCCATGACCTTCCTTTTCGCGATCATCATCATCTTTCTGGCGCTTGCGGCTCAGTTTGAATCCTTCCGCGATCCGCTTATCATTCTGATTTCCGTGCCGATGTCGATTGCAGGGGCGCTGTTCTTTATCAGCCTCGACAGCATCGATGCCAACACCTTGAAGTCTATTCCGGGATTGCTGCCTGCCTTTAACATCTTGGGACTTGGCGCAGTGGGCAAGGTCAGCATCAACATCTATACGCAGGTTGGTCTTGTGACGCTTATGGGCCTCATCAGCAAGCACGGCATTTTGATTGTCGAGTTCGCCAACAAGCTTCAGGAACAAGGCCGCTCGAAACTTAACGCCATTTGCGACGCCGCGTCTGTGCGGTTGCGCCCGATCCTTATGACCACAGCGGCAATGGTTTTGGGCGTCATGCCGTTGATAACGGCCTCAGGCGCTGGCGCGCTGGCGCGCGTCAACATGGGCATCGTGATTGCGTCGGGCTTGGCGGTGGGAACGCTTTTTACGTTGTTTGTCGTGCCCGCCGTATACCTTGTTCTCGGTACCGATCACGCCGCAAAGCTCGCCAAGGAAAAAGCTGCCGAAGCAACGCCACCCAAGCAACTGCATTCGGTGTGAGGCGGGACTTGAGGATAAAGGAATTCGTAACCATTTGAATCGATTTTTCTCGCAGATTCAAAAGAAATTGCACAACAGGGTCTCCTGTAACCTCCTGTAAAACAAATATTTTATCCCCCTTCTTCATGGATATTTAATTTTTTAGATAAATAATAGGAACATTGAAAAAGAATTCGAGGAAAGTTTTCAGGATACTGTTTTTTAAGGAGATTTACGATGTTCCTTTCAGAAACCAGCATCGAAGTTCTGAGCGATCTTATCGCTAATCGCCTTGCGATCATGAGCATCGGCGACCAGGACGATCTCCGTGAAAAAATGGCGCTCAAGCGCGCCCTTATTGAGCTACAGAACAACGGGCAGATTCCATTGCAGTCGTCAAGCGAGTTCCGCGATATTCCTCGCAGAGGAAGGCGGCGGAAAATAGCCGCATCGGGGACCCTTTGAACGGTCTTTTATAGTTCTGCGTGTTTTCCGCTTCCATGTCGAATCGTCAGGGGCTAGAATCTAGCCGCCTTTTTGTGATTCCAAGCCTCGGATTTCAGATGAAAAAGCCTACGCTAGCTCTTTTTGCATGTGCCTTACTCGTTTCTGCGCCCGCTTCCGCTCAAAACGCCTCCGCGACCTATAACGAGACCCGCCTCGCTCAGCAGGAGTACGAAGTCCGTGCGATCAATGGGCGAATCGAGCAGATTGAATATGCGATCAACCGTCTCGAATCGGCGCTGCAAAAGCTTCAGGGCGACGTGGACATGCGCCTCTCGAAAATGGAGCAAATGCAGACCGCGGTAGCTTCGGCAGCCGCGGCGCAAGCCCAAATGGCTCAACAGGCGCAAACAGCGCAGCCTCAACCGCCAAGCATGGACATTAACGGTACGCTTGGGGCGCTTAAAGTCAATAATGGGGGCAGGGTGACGGGGGGCGTTAACAAGCCCAATTCTCCACCGCTTCCGGACGTTCCTGCGAACTATGGGCTAACGCCCGCTGAGCAATACGATCGCGCATTTAACCTTCTGCGCGAGGCCAACTATGCTGACGCCGAAGAGGCCTTTAAAACGCTTATTGACAAATATCCCAAGGACAAGCTCATCGACAACGCCAAATACTGGTACGGCGAGACCCTTTACGTGCGTGGGCGGTTTGACGAGGCTGCCGTGGCCTTTGCCGATGCTTATCAGCAAAATCCGCGTGGAGTAAAGGCTCCTGACAGCCTTCTCAAGCTTGGCATCTCGCTTAAAGAACTCGACAAGAAGACCGAGGCTTGCGTGACCTTCAGCGAACTCAAGTCCAAGTATCCTAAAGCTTCTGCGGCCATTAAATCCCGCGCTGACGATGAACGCGCCAAATTGAAATGCTCTGCCCGTTAACCATGCCCATAGACGAAATCGAGTTCGGGCGGTTTCTCGAGCCTTTTGCGCCGCTTTCTTCCAAGATCGCGCTAGCGGTTTCGGGCGGACCCGACAGTATGGCTCTGGCCTATTGCGCAAAACGCTGGGCACAGCGCGATCTTGTCGCGTTAATCGTCGAACATGGCCTGAGGCCGGAATCTCCTGCCGAAGCCGTTAACGTCAAAGAGCGGCTTGAAGCCTTGGGCATCGAAACTGAAATTCTGACATGGAAACATGACGTCGTTCATGACCGCGTACAAGAGAAGGCGCGCGATGCGCGCTATGGCCTTTTGTTTGAGGCCTGCCGCCGTCACGGAACCTTCGATCTGCTTCTGGCCCACCATCAGGGAGACCAGGCCGAAACGGTCCTCATGAGGCTTGCGAAGGGTAGCGGAATCGACGGCCTTGCGGGCATTCCGCCGCAGAACATGCGCGAAGGTGTCCGGTTGCTTCGGCCTTTCCTTCAGGTTTCCAAAGCACGGCTTGTCGCGACCTGCCAAACCGCAGGCGTGCAGTTTGTCATTGATCCGAGCAACGCTTCCGAGAAATACGCGCGGGGCCGAATTCGCAAGATTATGCCGCTTCTGGAAGCCGAAGGGCTTTCGGTTGAAAACCTAAGCCTATTGGCCCAGCGCGCCCGTGAAGCTAAAGAGGCGCTTGAGATCGCCACGCGCGAGCTTCTAAAGTCCATCGCTACAGCCGAGCAGGGCGGATGCGTCAAGCTTGACCGGGCCGCGTTGCGCGCGGCTCCGCGCGCGCTTGCGTTGCGCGGTCTCGCGGAAGGCCTGCGCTATGTTCACGAGGAGGCTTATCCGCCCGAATACGCCGCACTTTCTTCGTTGTTGGATGCCGTCCTTGCGCCAAAGGAAGAGGAGGTCCGGACGCTTTATGGGTGCATCGCATCGGTTTCGGAGAAAAAAATCGCGATTTTACGTGAACCCTCAGCTGCTAACGAAGAGATACCTCTTGCTTCCGCAAAAACGATTCTTTGGGACAATCGATGGATCGTAACTTCCGATCCCAACGCGCCGAAAACGACTGTCAAAGCTCTCGGCTTTCCGCCGCATGACGTTCTGGATGTTCTCGCGCCCGGCTTGCGTCAAAGAATTCCACAGGGACGTGTCCGCGCTTCGCTTCCGGCCCTTTTCGAAGGCGACAAACTCCGATGGATTCCATCATTCGATGGCAAAGGGCCTTTTTCGATGACCTTTCGAAAACAGGCATTCCCTTAAAAAACAGGGTTGGCGATTCGCATTTGTCATAAAACCGGAAAATGCTTCCATGACAAATGATTGCAGTCTATATCTATCGTGCTCCAAAAGTTGGAATTGCCCTAGCCATTCCCTTTTTTGGAGAAGTCTATAAATTTTTTTTACCTTCCTGACCACCCAGTGGTTCCATGCCTGCCGACTCCGCCCCAAAAACGAGCGTAACGCTATCGGGACGCATTGATATTTTCCCGTCGATGCCGTTGCCCGATCTTAACACGCCGGGCGGCGTCGCATATGCGGCGCGGTTAAAGTCCGATGCATCCTCCAGCCTTTACGCGATCATTTGTTCGCTCAGGGTGCCGCCGCGAATAGATTCCGTTCAAGCGATGCGCAACGTCGACAATCCGGGAATCGTTCGCTTCGTCGATGGCGGCGTTGTCCAGTGGAGCGACGGGTCATATGCTTATGCGCTAGTCTATCAAAAACCGACGGCTCCGCCAATGAGCGCAAGCCTCGCAGAAACGCCGATGGTTCTCAGCGAGGACGTCGTCAACCGCCATTTCATAGCGCCGATGATACATGCGCTTATTGCGCTTGATAACGTTGGGTTTGCACATAACGCGATCCGCCCTAATAATATTTTTTGGCGCATCGGAACTTCCGTCCCTCCGCAGATTGGCGAGGGGCTTTCGGCTCCAGCGGGCGTGGGACAGCCAGTTCTTTTCGATTCCATCGAACGCGGACTCACCTTGCCTCTTGGCCGCGGACCGGGATCGCATGTTGACGACTGTTATTCGTTTGGTGCGTCACTTGCCTATCTTCTTGTCGGCGGTAATCCTGTGCCGAACTTGAGCGACCGTGACATCATCGAACTGAAGATGGCGCGCGGGAGTTTCGCCGCGATTATCGGCAATCGACGCATTTCGCCGACACATATCGAAATACTGCGCGGACTGCTTGCCGATGACGCTTCACAGAGGTGGACGTCCTCGGACCTCGAGCAATGGCTTAATGGCCGCCGCATGACGCCCAAAAGCTCGGATGCTGGCCGTAAAGCCGCGCGTCATTTCGCTTTTCTGGATAAATTATACTGGCAAGCTGGTTCTTTGGCCGAGGCTCTTGCCGCTAATCCGTCTGAGGCGACGAAAATTATTGAGAACGAGTCCCTCAACAAATGGCTTCTCCGCGCGCTCAACGACAAGGAACGTGCCGAGGAAATCGAAGAGGTTGTTGAAGATCTTAAGCAAAACGGGAAGACAGCGCATTACGAAGACCAGCTTGTCGCGCGCGTGTGCATAGCGCTCGACCACACGGCTCCGATTCGCTATCGCGGAATCTCGGCCATGCCTGCCGGCCTTCCTGCGCTTCTTATTGAGGCCGTCCAAACGGGCGTCAACCTCCAGCAAATTTCCGAGATAATCACATACGAGCTTGTCATGCTGTGGATTCATCTCCAGGGAGATGCAAGAGCGAATTATATAACGCTCGGCCAGCTTTTTGACCGCGTCAGAACTGTGATGGAAAAAGCGACTTTTGGCAATGGCGTCGAGCGCGCTATTTATGAAATGACGTCGGGGATTCCATGCCTTAGCCCCATACTTAAGGGCCAATATGTCATTTCCGCCAAGATGCTTTTGCCTGCGCTTGAGCGAGTGGCTTCCACTGCTTCAAAGCCGCGAGAGCCGATGGACCGCCACATTGCGGCTTTTCTTGTTGTGAGGGAAAAACGCAGTGAAAAACTGTTTCTGTCGTTCAATGGGTCCGAGGATTCGGTCCGGCGCGGCCTCGATCTCTTAAGTATATTTGCAGACCTTCAGTATAGGTATGGCCCCGAAAACCTCCCGCGCCTTGCCGCATGGCTCTCGCCCGTCGTCGATCCGGCGCTCAAGCGGTATTCCAGCAAACCGACGCGCGAGGCGCTCCAAAAGCGTGCCAATGAACTTATTGCCGAAGGCAAGCTTTCGGCTCTTTTGCGCTTGATCGACGATCAAAAGCGGCTTGACCGCGATGAACAGGATTTCTGCGCCGCACGGCTTCTTTATCTTAACATCCAGAAGGAAATCGTCGGACTTGAGTCGCGCGGTCACAACCGTGAAGAAATCGCTGCTGTCGTCGGCAAGCCCATCGCGGTGACGCTTAGCAGCCTTCTTTCCGTCATCATCGTTTCTGCGGTTATTTTAAAAGAGATGTTTGCGGCGCTTTTCAGGTAGATTCGGGGTAAAATTTATTTACCGCAGGATCTTATTGGGTTTCTCTTTTTCAAACCAAAGTTCCACTAGGCCGTTAAAGCGTTTCCTTCTTAAGCGGGCGCGACAGAAGCGCCTTGATGCTTTCGTCAATCGTAGCCATATCGCGCAAGACCATGTCCACGGCGCTGACGACCGGCATGTCCACGCCATGCCGCCGCGCGAGCCCCAGAGTTGCGGCGGCGCTCGAAAGGCCTTCCGCGACGCTTTTGCGCTCGGCCAAAATGGCCTGAAGATTTTTTCCCTGCCCGAGTTCAAACCCCAGCGACATGTTACGCGACTGAAGGCTTGAGCACGTCAGAACCACATCGCCGATCCCCGAGAGACCCATCAGGGTTTCGGTGCGCGCCCCCAATGCCTTTGCAAGGCGAACGATTTCCGCTAAGCCTCGCGTTATCAGACCCGCGCGCGCGTTTTCGCCAAGATGGCGGCCCGAGATAATTCCGCAGGCGATTGCAAGAACGTTCTTGACCGCGCCGCCGATCTGCGCGCCGATGATGTCATCTGTTGTGTAGAGCCGAAAGCATGGCGAGGAAAGGGCTTGCGCAACCGTTTCGACGTCGTGCTCCGATGCCAGTGTTAGTGCTGCGGGAAGATTTTGTGCCACTTCCTTAGCGAAGCTGGGGCCAGAGAGGATATAAATCGGAAAACCCGGCAGTTCTTCGGCGACCACTTCGCTCATAAGGCGATATGAAGCCTTTTCGATGCCTTTCGAGGCGATCACAAGGGGAACAGGCTGCTTCAGCAGACGTGCTAGATTCTGGCACATAGCGCGCAGATGCTGCGCTGGCGTGGCAAGTATCAGCATCTTGCATGCTGTAAGGTCGGACAGCTCGCTCGTAGTCCTGATTTCTGGAGGAATGTCAATTCCGGGAAGGAAAACCGTATTTTTGCGCTTTTCCGTAATTTCTGCGGCGACTTCCGGCTCAAGTGCCCACAACGTGACTTCGGAGCCCGTGCGTCGAACGGCCAGCGCCAAAGCCGTGCCCCATGCGCCCGCGCCAATGATGCCGATGGAAGTAAAGGAATGAGGCATTAGTTCTCCCGATAATGAGCCAAAAAGCTTCATCATAAAGCCTCAGATTCGCAATGTTTTCCACATGAATCAGAGACCGTCCAACACCCTAGCCAGAATAAAGAAATTTTGCTAATCGTATTCATTCGACGGATAAATTCTTGATTCGGAACATTTTCATGAAACTGACCCTCTCCAAAGACTTGCTGCTTAAAAGCCTTGGCCACATTCAAAGCGTGGTCGAGCGGCGCAATACGATTCCTATCCTAGCGAATGTCCTGATCCGCGCTTTGGGGCAAGAGGTTTCGCTGACCGCGACGGATATGGAAATCGAAATAAACGAAACTATCGAAGCTCAAATCGGCCAAACCGGATCGGTCACCGCGCCCGCCCATACGCTTTATGAAATTGTGCGCAAGCTTCCGGATGGCGCGCAGGTCGAACTTAGCGCCGCAGCGTCGGGCCAATTAACGCTTTCGTCCGGCAGGTCGCACTTCAAGCTCGGATGCCTTCCTGTCGAGGATTTCCCTGTCATGCCGGGGGCGGACCTCAAGCATTCTTTCCAAGTTTCAGCAGGCGATTTGCGCGACCTGATCGACCGGTCGCGGTTCGCCATCTCAACCGAGGAAACGCGCTATTATCTCAACGGCATTTATCTGCATGCGGCGAAAAACAAAGGCGTTGACGTGCTGCGCGTCGTGGCGACAGACGGGCACCGGCTTGCGCGCGTTGAAATGCCCGCGCCGGAAGGAGCCGTGGGAATTCCCGGCGTCATTCTGCCGCGCAAGACAGTCGGCGAGGTTCGTAAACTTATCGATGAAAGCGCTGAAAGCGTCGAGATCGCCCTGTCGGAAACCAAGGCGCGGTTCTCCTTCGGCGGCGTTATCATCATGTCGAAGCTCATCGACGGCACCTTCCCGGATTACGAGCGCGTGATTCCTTCGGGAAATGACAAGGCCCTTGAAGTTCCCGCGCGCGATTTTGCCAAGGCGGTGGATCGCGTGGCCACCATCTCGTCCGAGAAGTCGCGTGCCATCAAGTTGGCCATTTCGTCCAGTCAGGTGGTTCTTTCCGCGAATTCTCCTGATGCGGGAAGCGCGACCGAAGAGCTTGAAGCCAAATACGAAGGCGTAGCGCTTGACATGGGGTTCAACGCGAATTATCTGCTCGACATCCTTCAGCAGGTTGAAGGCGAATTTGCGCGTTTTTCTCTCGCCGACGCTTCCGCGCCCGCCATCATTCAGGATGTCTCGGACACGAGCGCCCTTTATGTGCTGATGCCGATGCGCGTATAATCCTTCCGTCTTTTGTTCAGTGTTTTTGGAGCGGTTATGAATCAAGCGAAAAATTATCTGTTTACGTCCGAGTCCGTTGGCGAAGGGCATCCCGACAAGCTTTGCGACCGCGTTTCGGATTCGATCGTCGATCTGTTCCTCAGGGCCGATCCGCACAGCCGCGTCGCCGTTGAAACGCTTGCCACGACGAATCGCGTTGTGCTGGCCGGAGAAATTCGCGGGCCATCGTCAATTACGCCCAAAGAAATGGAAGATGCCGCCCGGCAGGCCATTCACGACATCGGCTACGCGCAAAAGGGGTTCCATTGGCAGTGGGCCGACATCCAGAATTATGTTCATCCCCAATCCATCGACATCGCGCTCGGCGTTGACGCGAATGGCGAAAAGGACGAAGGGGCAGGGGATCAAGGCATTATGTTCGGTTATGCGTGCCTTGAGACGCCGACCTATATGCCCGCGCCGATTTATTACGCGCATAAAATTCTGCGCCTGATTTCCGAAGACCGGCACGCCGGAAAGCTTTCGCTTTTAGGGCCGGATGCCAAAAGCCAGGTAACGCTGCGCTACGAAAACGGAAAGCCTATTTGTGCGCCGCGCATTGTTGTTTCGACCCAGCACGACGACAGCGTCGATCAAGGCGACGTGCGCGAGATCGTGCGGCCCTACGTCAAGGCTGCGCTTCCCGAAGGATGGTTTCCCGAGGAGGAAAAATACTTTTATGTCAATCCGACGGGCCGCTTCGTCATCGGCGGGCCGGACGGAGACGCAGGGCTCACCGGGCGCAAGATTATCGTGGATACCTACGGCGGCGCGGCTCCTCATGGCGGGGGCGCATTTTCAGGGAAAGACCCGACCAAGGTGGACCGCTCGGCAGCGTACATGGCGCGTTATCTTGCGAAAAACGTCGTGGCGGCGGGGATCGCCGAACGTTGCACCATCCAGCTTGCCTATGCTATCGGCGTCAGCGAGCCGTTAGCTCTTTACGTTTCGACCCACGGGACCTGCAAGGTTGACGAAAGCACGCTGCCGGACCTTTTAAGGCAGCTTGTAAACCTGTCTCCGCGCGGCATCCGTGAACACCTGCAACTCAGCCGTCCGATCTATAAAAAGACCTCGTCCTTCGGCCACTTTGGCCGTGAACCCGAAGAGGATGGTCATTTCTCATGGGAAAGGTTGGATCTGGTAGCGGACCTGAAACGGAATTATAATCTTTAGGGTTCGCGGGCGGGACTTTCCGACCCTGACAAAAATATGTTTTTCCGTGCAAATATGTAAACCTGTACCTACAGGCTTTCATCTTTTGGAGTTTTCCATGAGAAGCATTCGGATGGTTAGCATCTTTTTTGTTGTTCTCTTGTTCCTTCCCCGAGAAGGCGTTGCGTGCGAACGGTGCCTGTCGACGCTCTCCTTGGAAGAAACGATATCCCAAGCCGACGAGATCGCGGTCGCTGAACGCGACCCCGACGAAAACATCGCGGAGCCCGATCCGAATGCGACGGAATTGGATATGTCAAAATTGCCAGAATTTATCCACCTCAAAATTCTGAAGGTCCTTAAGGGCGAACCTCTCCCGCCTGTTGTCCGCGTCCAAAGTTATTCGGGAATGTGTCGTTACGGAATTTATTTCCGAAAGGGCGTTACCGCCCTCGTGTTTCTTAAAAGGACTCCCGATTTCTATACCTCCGTTGCGGGCGGATGTTCCAAAACGTCAATCCCTCTTGGTGGAAATACGCTCAACCTGGATGGAAAGAAAATAACGCTTCAAACCTTCACCGAAAAATATCTCGCCCCAAGTCCACCGAAAGATCAAACTCCCTGAGATTGCGGTACGCACCGTCATCCCCGCGTAGGCGGGGATCCCATTTGTTTTCCTTCCAAGAAAACAACATCCCTTTTTAAAAACCACCCACCCTCGTCATTCCCATGATTAGCAACATTCGTCATTCCCGCGAACGCGGGAATCCATCGCTCGCGATAGCGAGCATAAGAGTCTGACGGCTCTCGATTTTCTAGCGGTCTGCGTCAGCTCAATGGTCGAGAAATGGCCGAGGAGTCTCCCCCTCTCCCTCGCGGGGCTTGAATGCCGAAAAAGAAAAACGTCCGGGGGACGTTTTTCTGGCATCAAGGCCGGAGGCTGAAATGCAAAGAATGAAATTCCCCTCCCCTTGCGGGAGGGGCCAGGGGAGGGGGAGTTCCGCAATAACCACCCTCGATTTTTAGTGACACCCTCTCCCACAACAACCCCCGTCATCCCCGCGATGCAGCGGAGCGATGTCTTTACAAAACAATTTTTCAACAATACCAATCGTCATCCCCGCGTAGGCGGGGATCCCATTTTCTTCTTTTCTTGACCCCACAACATAAAAAAACTTTCCCTATCAGCCCCTTAGCCTAACCATCCCATAGAAGAAAAAACCCTCAACAAATTATGAAATATCCCTTGACATCCCACTCATCATAGCGTATATATCCCACTCGCGCAGCTCGGTGGTCGAGCCGCGTATTGGAGTGGGAGGGAAAGGGTGCGCACGATGACTTGGGGTTGACGAAGAACTTAAGAGACACCTACGCTACCCTACACTTGGAGCGGCATTAACTGATTGATAAGCATTTGAGATTCTGTTGAGGCCTGATTCGCACAGGAGGCTTCGATGGATTTTATAACACTGACGAATATGATTTGGTCTGCGCT
>JAQVZU010000115.1 GCA_028708035.1 Alphaproteobacteria bacterium | reverse complement strand
AGAAGGCGAAAAAACTTCGGACTTGGCGACAAAAGCCGCGCTAGAAGCTTTGAAAGACGCGAATGTCTCCGCAAGTGAAATCGCCGCAGTGATCGTCGCAACGACCACCTCCGACGACATTCTGCCCGCCGTCGCGGCAAGGGTCCAGGCCAACCTCGGCATGGAACGCGGCTTTGCGTTCGACGTTCGAGCCGTATGCTCAGGCTTTGTTTATGCTCTGACGATGGCCGATAACCTGATTCGCCTCGGCCAAGCAAAACGCGCGCTGGTCATCGGCGCCGAAACGCTTTCGCGCATCATCGACTTCAAGGACCGGGCGACGTGCTTCCTTTTCGGCGACGGCGCAGGCGCGGTCGTGCTCGGAGCCGAAGAAGGCCAAGGCACGAACGCCGACCGTGGCATATTGACGACCGCGCTGCATTGCGATGGCCGCATGTACGACATGCTGAAAACGGACGAAAAAGGCTTAGTCCGCATGGACGGCAAGGAAGTCTTTCGCCATGCCGTCACAAACCTTTCGGACGTCGTGGACGAAGTGATGGACAAACTGAGCCTGAAGCCCGAAGAAATCGATTGGCTTGTCCCTCATCAAGCGAACCAACGCATCATCGAAGGCACCAGAAAGAAACTAAACCTCGCGCAAGAACGCGTCGTCGTCACCATCGACTGCCACGCCAACACCTCCGCCGCAAGCATCCCCCTAGCCCTCACAGCCGCCGCCCGCGACGGTCGCATCCAACGCGGCCAGCTCTTGCTGTTAAACGCCATGGGTGCGGGCTTCACATGGGGCGCGGCAGTTCTGCGCTGGTAGACTTAAGTCCAATTTGCCCCTCCCGCCGAATTGCCGTAAGCTGCCGCAATGTTCGCTTATTTTATCCGTCGTATCCTCCTCATCGTCCCGACGCTTTTGGGGATCATGGTGCTCAACTTTCTGATCGTTCAGGCCGCTCCCGGCGGCCCGATCGAGCAAATCGTGGCCAAGCTGCACGGCAATGACGTGGCGGCGACGGCTCGCTTCGGAGGCTCCGGCGCGGGAGAAGTCGCGACTCCCACGGGACAGGCGATAAAAGCCGTCGATTCTTCAATTGCCGCCCGATACCCCGGCGCTCAAGGGGTGGACCCCGAGCTGATAAAAGAATTGGAAAAACAGTTCGGCTTTGACCAGCCTCTGCACAAGCGCTTTCTCAAAATGATGGGAAATTATCTGCGCTTCGACTTCGGCAAATCGTACTTCCGCGACGAAAGCGTCTTCAGCCTCGTCCTCAGCAAACTCCCCGTCTCAATCTCACTGGGCCTGTGGACGACGCTGATCGTCTACCTGATCTCGATCCCGCTCGGCATCCAAAAGGCAGTAAAGGACGGCACGCCATTCGACATCTGGACAAGCGCTGCTATCATCGCAGGCTACGCCATCCCAAGCTTCCTCTTCGCGGTTTTGCTGATCGTTGTGTTTGCGGGAGGAAGATATCTTGACTGGTTCCCGCTGCGAGGCCTGCTCTCCGACAACTGGGCCGACATGGATTGGCCGCATAAGATCTTGGACTACTTCTGGCACATTGCGTTGCCCGTCCTGTCGCTTGTCATTGGAGGCTTCGCAAGCCTGACGATGCTAACCAAAAACTCGTTTCTCGACGAAATCAACAAGCAATACGTTCTGACCGCACGCGCGAAAGGTCTGACCAAAAACCGTATTCTTTATGGCCACGTTTTCCGCAACGCGATGCTTCTGGTCGTCGCGGGCATCCCCCAAGCCTTCATCGGAATTCTTTTCACCGGCGCGTTGTTGATCGAGGTGACCTTTTCGCTAGACGGCCTCGGCTTGCTCGGCTTTGAATCCGCGATCAACCGTGATTATCCTGTCATGTTCGGAACGCTCTATCTCTTCACGCTCATCGGGTTGGTCATGAACATCATAGGCGATTTAACCTATGTCTTCGTCGATCCGCGCATTGATTTTGAAACGCGAGAGGGCTAAGTGCGCCCGCAGATTCTGTATCCTCTTTTTGCGAACCTCACGTCCCTTAAAGGCGTAGGCCCACGCATGGGCGCGTTGTATAAAAAGCTCTGCGGCGACTATATCGTGGACCTGCTTTGGCATCTTCCGACAGGCATCATCGACCGCAGCTATGCCCCCCAGCTTTGCCGCGCAGAAAAGGGCCGCGTCGCGACGCTGCACCTCAAAGTGGCTGAGCACGTTCCGCCAACAAGGCCAGGCGGACCCTACCGCATCTTTGCCGAAGACCAAACGGACCAAATCGCCCTTACCTACTTCAACGTGAAAGGCGATTATCTGAATCGAATCTACCCTCCCGGAAACGAAATCGTTGTCAGCGGCCTTATCGAGCGCTACCGCCAGTCCTGGGTCATGAACCACCCCGACTATGCCGTGTCCCCGGGCCGTGAAGCAGAAATCCCGAAGTTCGAACCCGTTTATCCGCTCACCGCCGGAATTAGCGGAAAGATGCTGCAAAAAGCCGTCGCGCAAGCGCTCACGCGCGCCCCGGAGCTGGCCGAATGGCACGACGCCGCGCTGATCTCGCGCGAGGCATGGCCCTCATGGAAAGAAGCGCTGCGCATAGCGCACGCTCCATGCCCCGGCAACGACGATACGCCCCACCGAAGAAGGCTTGCGTATGACGAACTTCTAGCGGACCAGCTAAGCTTGGCAATCATCCGCGCGCACCACAAAGCAAGCGGAGGCCGCAGCTTCAAGGCGACAGGCCGTTTAACATCGCGCCTCGAATCCACGCTTCCCTTCGCGCTGACGCCGGGTCAAAAGCAAGCTATTGCCGAAATCGCGAAAGACGTGGCCGCGCCCAAGCGCATGTTACGCCTGCTTCAGGGCGACGTCGGCTCGGGGAAAACGGTTGTCGCCCTATACGCCATGCTGCAAGCCGTGGAAGCCGGGGCACAAGCTGCCCTGATGGCCCCGACTGAAATTCTTGCAAAACAGCACCACGCGACTCTGGCAAAGCTCCTTGGCCCGCTGGAACTGGACATCGGTCTCCTTCTGGGCCGAGGCCGCGGCGGAGACCGGCAAGCAACGCTCGAGGCCCTCGCAACAGGAAAATTAAAGCTCGTCGTCGGCACCCATGCCTTGTTTCAAGAAGACATCGCGTTTCAAGATCTGGGCTTGGCAGTGGTCGACGAGCAGCACCGCTTCGGCGTCAACCAGCGCCTGATGCTTTCCGACAAAGGCCGAGGCGTGGATATTCTCGCCATGACCGCAACGCCCATCCCCCGCACGCTCACATTGACGGCCTACGGAGACATGGACGTCTCGCGCCTCATGGACAAGCCCGTAGGTCGCCAGAAAATTGAAACGCGGCTGATTGACATGGCGCGCCTTGACGAGGTCGTAGCCGGAATCAAAAGACAGGCAACGAAAGGCGCGCAAATCTATTGGGTGTGCCCGCTCATCGAAGAATCCGAACTCGTAGACCTTGCCGCCGCGACCGAACGCGCCGACCTTCTGAAGCAGTTCCTTGGCCCCAGCGCCGTTGGCCTCGTCCATGGCCGAATGAAGGCGACCGAAAAAGACTCCGTCATGAATAAATTCTCCGCCGGAGATCTAAAAGTCCTTGTCGCCACAACGGTGATCGAAGTCGGCGTCGATGTTCCGAAAGCTAGCGTCATGGTCATTGAGCACGCCGAACGCTTTGGCCTCGCGCAGCTTCACCAATTGCGAGGCCGCGTCGGCCGGGGCTCGGAAAAATCTCATTGCCTTCTGCTCTACCAAGCCCCCCTAGGAGAAATGTCGAAAGCGCGCCTTAAGATGATGCGCGAGACCGAAGACGGCTTCCTGATTGCCGAAGAAGACCTGCGCCTGCGCGGCGCGGGAGAGCTTCTGGGAACAAAGCAAAGCGGCGCGCGCGAATTCCGCGTCGCGGATCCCATGCGAGACGCGGATCTGATCGACATGGCACACGGCGACGCCGCCGTCATCCTCGCCAAAGACCCGCGCCTCGAAAGCGAAAGAGGAAAAGCCTTGCGCACGCTTTTATATCTTTTCAACCGCGATGCCGCCGCGCGTTTATTACGCGCTGGGTAGCGCCTGTTTCTTCTTAAGGGCACTTCTAAAAACCGCGATTTTCCACGCTTGGGGATTGGCAGGGTGCGTCAAGAGCAATCTTTCTTGAGATTTTTGATGTGTTTGTGGGGCTTGGGCCGCCTGGAACGGCACGTTTGTTTCTAAAAACTCCTTTTTCGTCAAGCCGCCACAGGTCGCCCCTTGGCGCGCATCAGGAACGTAAAGCGCGAGATGTTGTACGCCAGAACTTCAAGGCCGATTTTCGCTTTGGCCCGAGCGATGCCGATTGTTCGTATGTAACAGCCATGCATGGAGGTCTCGATGTGGCCGAACACGTGCTCGATGCGAACGCGTACATGCGACGCTTTTTGTTCGCGGCCTCTTGCTTCGGCGTTAAGGGGCGGTTGCGATAAGCCCTTTCGTAAATGTGCGAAATATAGCCTCGCGCTTTCAACCGGGCCTCTTGCTCTTCCGACCTGTAGGCGCTGTCCGCCCATATGTCTTTCTTGTTCTTCGGATCAAGCACGCTTTCAAGTTCTTGACTGTCGTGCACGCTTGCATCCGTTACTTTATAGCGCCGGATCAGCGAGAAAGTTAGTACCGCTAGCTAAAACGCTAATGAATGATGGGGCTTGAGGGTTAATCGCTTACCTTGATGTCAACCCGGTCCGGATAGCCGGTGGGGGCGCTTGCGCCTTCGGCTTGCACGTCGATCCGGCCTTCAGGAATTCCTTTAGAGGTCAAGTAGCTTCTTATGGCTAAGGCGCGCGCAAGCGACAGGCGGTGAACCGCATGCGGGGCGAGGCCTGCTCCATCCGCATAGG
>JAQVZU010000114.1 GCA_028708035.1 Alphaproteobacteria bacterium | reverse complement strand
CGTGTGCCCTTCCGATCTAGGAGGAAACCGCGCCTGTATTGTTTGTGCAGGTCCACGACCACGGTCCTTTGCCTGTCACGGTGCTTGGCGCACCAACGCGGCAAAGGTTCTTCTCGGGGGCTTCGTAGGCTAACGTTTCGGCTGCTTCGCCGCAGTACTCTTCGGAAGTCGCGGGCAGAGGTTCGGGGGGGCGTGGCAAGGATGCTTCAGCCCTTACGGAGGCGGGGGCCATTTTTCCACTGTCAACCGCGCTGGGAACTTCCTTTGGCTTTTCCGGATTTTTCTTTTCAGGCGCGGACGAGGCTTGGGCCGCCGGAGTTGCTCCCGCGTTCAGGAAAGTTTCGTTGCGCTGCTGCTTGGCTTGTTTGGAGGCCGTTGCGGGGGCGGTTGTCTCGGGTTTTTCTTGAGGCGGCAGGCAAGTGTTTTTTACCCAAACGTCTTGCAGCGAGCCATCGGCGCATACCGTATGCGTTTCGCCATAAACTTTCCCGACATAGGTTACGGGATAACCGGCTTCGGAGCAGCTCTTCTCCCATTTTTGGACCTTTTCGGTGCATTTTGCACTCGTGGGCTCGGGACTCGAGGCTTGGAGGCCCGGCGATAAGACATCAGCTTGCGCTGCGGCGAGATTTTTGGGGGCTTGACCAGGTTGATAGGTAGTTTCAGCTTTATCTCTTTCAGGCTTCTCGACGGGTTCGGCTGCCACTTCCAGGTTCTTTGGTGCTTGGCCTGCTTCATAATTAACGCCCGTAGGAGCAGTTAGGGCAGATTTGGGTTGCGCTCCACCCGCTGCAGGAGCTGCCGTTACTTTGATCTCAGCCTGTGGTTGCATTGCAGGGGCAGCTTTTATTGGCTTGGGTATGGCGGGGACTTTATATCGCTGGAAGATTGAGTTCATTCCCTGCGACATCATCAATCCCGTTGCTGCCGGGACTGCATGAGGCTCTGGCTCATCTTTGGGCTCATGAGCTCTCAGCACATCTTCCATGGTCAGGCTTCCCGCCGGAAGGGGGGCGTTTTGGAAGGCTTCCGTCGCGGGCGCATTGATCGGCAAAGCCTGATCCGTATAAGTTTGAACCGCAGAGTCCTTCGTGGACGCGCTTGCTTGGGCGCTTATCCCAATGGCAAGGCCCAGAACGATAAACAGACCGCTGCTGCTGAATAAGTGCCGTAAAGACATGTCGCGGAAGCAACCTATATAGAATCAGAAGGTTACATTTCTAAACCGCGTGATAGGCAAAGGGAAGCGTTTTTGGGCTTGGGGGGGTGGGAAGAAGATGAGTAATCTTTCTAAACTTTATGGCGCTCATTAAACTTGATACCGAAAAAGAAAAAAGCGGATCTTGCCGTTAAGCGTTATTTTTTCGGCATTTCCACCTGCTTCCGCACGCATCCTCAACCGCTACTTGCTGAGCTGCATCACATTAAGAATTGCGGGGCCCAAGAGGACAACAAAAAGCGGCGGCAGGATGAATAAAATCATCGGTACGGTTAACGTCGCGGGCAATTTGGCCGCTTTGGTTTCTGCCGCCATGATGCGCTCGTTGCGCATTTCGCCCGAAAGGACGCGAAGCGCTTGGGCCAGGGGGGTCCCGTACTTCTCGGTTTGGATAAGCGTGTTTACGAGGCCAATGACGCCCGGTAGTGGGACGCGGTCGGCCAGGTTTTGAAGGGCTTGGCTCCTGTCAGGGAAAAAACCAAGTTCTACCCCTGTGAGGCCGATCTCTTCTGCCATAATGGGGCATGAGGCGGCCATTTCGCGGCTTACGCGGCTTAATGAAGAATCGAGGCTCAGGCCTGCCTCGGCGCAGATAACCATAAGGTCGAGAGCGTCAGGCATCGCTTTGCGCAAAATAGCAAGGCGTTTTTGGCTGGCGTTCTTGAGGAAGAGTTCAGGCAGCCCTATGGCTCCGAGAAGCGCCGCGCCGAAATAGAGCGTTTTGTTCAGAAATGCTTCATCTACCGCTTGGACGATGAAGAGGAAAAAAAACGCCACAACCGTGGCAATCACCGGCAATGCTAAACGGACGAGAAGATAGATCATTACCGCTTCTCGCGAGCCAAATCCGGCTTGCGCAAGTTTAATGCGAATTTTGTTGGTCTGTTTGCCTTGTTCGAGCTTGAGCTTCTGGACGATGGATTTGATGGCGTCAGTTCCGACAAGGCGCTCGCGCCGCGACATCGACGGTTTTTTCTTCTCTTCACGATCGGCAAAATCGTGCCTGTGCTCGGCCACGCTTTTCAGGCGGTCTTCAAGAGGGCTGTCTTCCACCAATGCCAGCCAGATCAGGACGACAATTGCGAAGGCTCCGGCTCCGCAAACCAGCGAGAGAAAGTTAGGATCGTGAATTATGCGTTCAAGCATCATGTGGATGTCTAGCGGCTAGAGCTCAAAATGGGTCATCTTCATCATGACGCCCCACCCTAAAGACATCCAGCCGAGGCCTATGCCAAGAAGAATTTTGCCTTTGGTTTCAGTCAGCAGCACGTTGGCGTATTCAGGGTTCACAATAAGAAGAAGCGTGAACATGATGAAGGGCAGAGAGCCTATAATCATTGCGCTCGCCTTGGCTTCGGAAGACATTGCTTTGACTTTCATCCGCAATTGGCGGCGCTTGCGGATCAGATCGGCAAGATTACCCAAGGTTTCCGCCAGATTGCCGCCGGTTTCTTTCTGGATCGCCATGGCCACGATCAGGAAGCGGAATTCAGCAACATCAACGCGCTGGGCCACCTCCCACATCGCGTCTTCAAGCGTCTTTCCCATGCGCACGCCATCGCTGATACGGCGGAACTCGATGCCCACCGGGTCAGGCATTTCGCGGCCAATGGCCTTGACCGACTCTGTGATCGGGAGGCCGGAACGGATGCCCCGGCACATGGTGTCGATCGCTTCGGGAAAATTGCCCAGAAACTTCTTGATGCGCCGGGCGATCATGAAACCTGTGACAGCATGCGGGAGGCCAAGGCCCAGCATGATCGAGATCGGCATCAGGATCGTGCTTTCGACTTCATAGAAGTTCAGCGCCGTGTAAAAGACGAACACCGAAAGCGTGTTCATAAGAAAGTATTCGCCGAGCGAAATGTTCTTGCCCGTCGAGCCGAGCCGATGGCGAAGCTTGTCCGGGTTGGGAAGCTTTTTAACGATCAGATCAAGGACCGGGATCGCGCTGTCTTTCGTCGAGCGGATGCTGTTCTGCGTCGAGCGGTCCTTGCCGACAACCAGGTGCTTGGTCTCGCTCGAGACGCGTTCAAGCCGTTTCTCAATTTTGGTATCTTCGCTTGTAAGCGCGAGAATGACGAGCGCAGCGACGGCAAAAATTCCACCGCCGATCAGATACGCATTCTGCGCTGTCAAAATCATGACTCCAAGGTCTCCATCAATTGTTTATCGAGGTTGAAATAGGCGGCTTTCGGCAGGAAGTGCGGGCGAAGTCCGCTGTTCCTGAAGTTGACGGACAGTTTACCGTCAAGCGTCTCCCCCGTGATTTCGCAGGTGTAAAGATCCTGCATCGTGACGGTGTCGTCTTCCATTCCCGTGATTTCTGTAATGTAGGTCACGCGGCGCGACCCGTCTCGCATGCGGCCGACCTGAATAATCATGTCGATGGCCGAGGCGATTTGCTGGCGGATCGCGCGCGGCGAGAGGTTTGCGCTCGCCATACCGACAAGATTTTCAAGACGCATCAACGCTTCGCGCGGGCGGTTGGCGTGTATCGTGGACATCGAACCGTCGTGGCCGGTGTTCATGGCCTGAAGCATGTCCAGCGCCTCGCCGCCGCGCGTTTCGCCGACGATGATGCGGTCCGGGCGCATGCGCAGCGAGTTCTTGACGAGGTCGCGCATGGTCACTTCTCCCGATCCTTCGAGGTTTGGCGGGCGCGTTTCGAGACGGACGACATGAGGCTGCTGAAGTTGCAGTTCGGCGGCATCTTCGATGGTGACGATGCGCTCGCCGTGGTCGATCATTTGTGACAGAGCGTTGAGCAGCGTCGTTTTTCCCGAACCCGTTCCGCCCGAAATCAGGATGTTAAGGCGCGAGCGGCTCGCGATGCGCAGCACTTTTGCCATGGCGGGGGAAAGGCTGTTGAAACGAGTCATCATCGCTTCGAGCGTGATTTTCTTTTTCGAAAATTTTCGGATCGTAATAGTCGCGCCGTCAATGGCGAGCGGCGGAATGATGATGTTGACGCGGCTGCCGTCCGCAAGGCGGGCGTCGCAGAGCGGAGAGCTTTCATCGATGCGCCGCCCAATAGCGGTCACGATGCGTGTGGCTATAGACATCACGTGCGCGTTGTCGCGAAACTGGACGTCGGAAAGGACTAGCTTGCCCTGATTTTCGATGAAGACCTGCTTCGCGCCGTTGACCATGATTTCCGAAATGGTTTCGTCGTCCAGCAGAGGCTCCAGCGGCCCGAGGCCAAGCATATCGTCCAACAGCTCCTTGACCAGTTCGGCGCGCTCGGCGGCGTTGAGCTGAATCTTCGTCTCCGTAAGGAGGTCCGCAACAAGGCTTGTCAGGTCGCTTGAAAGCGCCTCGCGCGGAAGCCGTGCCGCGAGAGACGTGTCAATGCGTTCAAGCACGATGGGCTGGAGTTTCAGCTTCGCCTGCTCGACGCTTGCGCGGCTTGGATTGCGCGCATAGGGGCTGGCATCTTTGGAGGGGGCAGAAACCAGGGGCTGCGGCTCCTGAACATCGGTGGCTGCCGCGCTCGGATTGGGCTGCTGGACAACGGTTCCTGTTTCCGAGAGAAAGCAGTTGATGAGCGAGGTCACTAAATCGCGCTGGTCGAGAAGATTAAGCTCCATCTTCCGGGCCGCGAGATATTCCATCACGGTTGCTTTCGCGACGCGGGCGACTTCGGCGCGTTGAATGCCTTCCGCGGCGCATG
>JAQVZU010000113.1 GCA_028708035.1 Alphaproteobacteria bacterium | reverse complement strand
CCCGTCCCGGTCACTTCGTCATACGAGATCATCTCATGCTGGCAATGGAGCACCGCCAACTCGTCAAGCCCATGCCCATGCTTACCCGCCGCAAGCACATACGAAAGCAACATCGTGTCGTCATAAGGCTCGACGATTAAGTCGTGCTGGCCAAGCACTTGCGCGTCATACTTAAGGTTATGCGCGATCTTGAGAGTCCCCGGATCGCAAAGCAGAGACCGCAGCTTCTCAACCACCAATTTGAGGCCAAGCTGTTTCGGCCTCTTCCCTGCGCTGAAAGTAAATCCTCCAGTATCGGGCGCTTCGTTGGGGTCCACATGTCCAACAGGGATATAGCAAGCCTTACCCGGCGCGAGCGCGAGCGACACGCCCACCAGCTTGGCAATGCAGGCGGTAAGCGAGTTTGTTTCAGTATCGATAGCGACGTATCCTTGAGCCTTGGCCGCTTCAATCCACCAGTCGAGGCGTTCAACGGTCTGGATGCATTCATAAGATGAGGACTCGGGATTCGGGATTGGAGATTCCCAAAGCGTTTCCGATTTTGCGGCCAAAGCCGGAGCGGTTTCTATTTTCCGACTCCCAAGGCGGCTCGAAGCCTTTTCCAGCCTTGCCAGCAACGACTTGAAGCCTTGCTCTAAAAAGAACGCCGAAAGCTCTGCGCGGTGGTCTTTTTTCCAAACAAGCTCCTCGATAGGCATGGGCAGCGGCACATCAGGATCGAGCGTCACTAATTTCAATGAAACCCGCGCTAGCTCCGCGTTTTGAATCAGCGCATCGCGCCGCTTCGGTTGCTTGATGTTCGGCGCTTCGCGAAGAAGATTTTCCAGCGATCCATAAGTGTTAATAAGTTCCGCCGCCGTCTTGACCCCAATCCCCGGAACGCCGGGAACATTATCGGTGCTGTCGCCCATAAGCGCCTGCACATCGATAACCTTGTCGGGCGCGACGCAAAATTTCTTCATCACCTCTTCTGCGCCAATAGGAACCCCCTTCAGCGGATCGTACATCGACACGCCATCGCGAAGGAGCTGCATAAGATCTTTGTCGGAGGACACAATCCGCACTGTCATTCCCCGTTGAAGCGCGGCCTTTGCGTAAGAAGCGATTAGGTCGTCCGCCTCGTAATTAGGCGCCTCGATGCTGACAAGTCCGTAAGCCCGTGTCGCGTCGCGAACCAACGGAAATTGGGGCACAAGCTTTTCAGGGGGCGGCGGCCTGTGCGCCTTGTAGTCCTGATAAATTTCGTTGCGGAATGTCTTCCTTCCGGCATCGAAAATAACCGCAATCTGCTGCGTTTCCGATTCGCCGAGAAGCTTGTTAAGCATCGTGCAGTAGCCATAAACGGCATTAATCGGCGTCCCATCGGGCCGCGTCATGGGCGGAAGCGCATGGAAAGCCCTGAATATGAAGCCCGAGCCGTCAATAAGGGTTAGGGTTTTTTGAGCCATTGGGGTACATTTGGAAAAAGAATCTAACCATAATAACCGTGTAGTGCTTCTACTGAAAGTATTTAAAAAATCCCACGTAGCAAATATATTTGTTATAAAAAGTTGTTTTTTATTTATCTCGGAGGAGAAATCATGACGAATTCCGGAAAGCCTGTAGTTTTAAAAGAGTTGCCGTTTCCTCTTCCCGCTCTTTCTGGTAGCGGGATGAGCACGGCATTGAATCAGCTTACGATAAAGGTACAAAATCAACGTTATGGTGCAGCACCTGCCTCGACGCCAGACCCGGACGACAAAGAAACCGCTTACGTTCTTATTTACGTTGAAAAATCAGGATTATCGGATAAGTATGCCGACGGCGCGGTAGCTGTTGAAGCTCTTGCTTATCAGGGGTTGCGTGACCCGCATTACACTGTCGAGCACAGTGGAGGGCCGGTAGTCCAACACGATTTTTATCCAGCTGTGCACGACACTTATGGAAATTTGGAGTTTATGAGGATTAAGGGGTCCCTTCCCCAAAGGGGGCGCTCACTTATCGATGTCGAGCCGCCGGTGGATAGTTTGGAAGAGGCCGTTGGGGCTTATAAAAGAAATCTAGAGGCAAATCTGATGGTAAAAAGGGGTAACAACAATTGCTGCAATATGAAACCTAAGATTTGAGATTTCTGTGCGAGTTGAAAAAAGCCCCTTCGGTAGGCACCGGAAGGGCTTTTTTTAGGTTCAAATGCTGGAGGGCGAGCTTGATCCCTTGCCTCCTCAAAAAAACATTACAAAACCTTTAATATCTTCTTGACGCAGCGGGGGAAAAAGCATAAAAACCGCCTGCCTTTTCGGAATCGGTGGTGGCGCGGTTTGGCGGAGACGCGAAAACCCAAACCAAACGCGGTTTCGGATGTTGCGAAAGTGATAGATAGCCTGTGGCGATGAAACGGCTGATTTGGTCAAAAGGACCAAGTTTAGCAGAGTCGCTCGGTGTTAGAGAGGTTTCCCACGCGGAGCGCAAGGGGATAACGCGCTACCGAGGTGGGATTTGTGCATTGTTTTTTCTGAGCCCAAGGGCTGGAAATTTTGAGGCGCATGTCGCGCCGAAGAAGAAAGAGGATTTGGATGCCTACGATCGGTCAGTTGATCAGAAATCCGCGTCGCGCCGCCAAGGCGCACAATAAGGTCCCTGCCTTAGAGGGTAGATGCCCCCAAAAGCGTGGCGTTTGCACCCGTGTGTACACGACCACGCCGAAAAAGCCGAACTCGGCGCTTCGCAAGGTTGCGCGCGTTCGTCTGACCAACGGCTTCGAAGTCATCAGCTACATTCCGGGCGAAGGTCATAACCTTCAGGAACACAGCGTCGTCATGATCCGCGGAGGACGTGTCAAGGATTTGCCCGGCGTTCGTTATCACATCATTCGCGGCACGTTCGATACCCAGGGCGTGAAGGACCGCAAGCAGCGTCGTTCGTTGTACGGCGCGAAGCGTCCGAAGTAAGGAGAAGATAAAATGGCACGTCGTCGTCGCGCAGAAAAACGCCAAGTCCTTCCCGATCCGAAGTTCGGAGAAGTGATTGTCACCAAATTCCAGAACGTCTTGATGTTTGACGGCAAGAAATCCGCCGCTGAAAAGATTTTGTATGGAGTCTTGGAAAAGATTCAGAAGTACTCCAAGGGCCAGAATGCTCTGGAGGTCTTCAAGAACGCTATAGAAAACGTTCGTCCGCATCTTGAAGTTCGTTCGCGTCGCGTTGGCGGCGCCACATATCAGGTGCCGGTCGAAGTCCGCAAGGATCGCGGAGAAGCTCTGGCTATGCGCTGGATTATTTCTGCGGCCCGTGCGCGCGGTGAGCACACGATGGAAGATCGCTTGGCTGCCGAAATCCAAGCGGCTGCGAACCAGAACGGGGCTGCAATCAAGGAACGCGAAAACGTGCATCGCATGGCTGAAGCGAACCGCGCCTTCTCTCATTTCCGTTGGTAAGGGATCTGTTAAATGGCTCGTCAAACTCCAATCGAGAAGTATCGCAACATCGGCATCATGGCGCACATCGATGCTGGGAAAACGACGACGACTGAACGCATTCTCTACTACACTGGCAAGTCCTACAAAATTGGCGAAGTGCACGAAGGCACCGCGACGATGGACTGGATGGAGCAGGAACAAGAGCGTGGTATCACGATTACGTCAGCGGCCACCACCTGCTTCTGGAATAACCATCGCATCAATATCATCGATACCCCGGGACACGTGGACTTCACGATTGAAGTCGAACGCTCCTTGCGCGTGCTTGATGGCGCGATCTGCTTGCTCGATGCCGTTTCCGGCGTCGAACCCCAGACCGAAACGGTCTGGCGTCAAGGTGACAAATATCATGTTCCCCGCATGGTGTTCGTGAATAAGCTCGACCGTATCGGCGCGAACTTCTTCCGTTGCGTCGACATGGTCCGGGACCGCTTGGGCGCGAACGTGCTGGTTCTTCAGCTGCCGATCGGCGCGGAAGCCGAATTTAGAGGCGTTGTTGACCTTCGCCGCATGAAGGCGGTCGTTTGGGAAAACGAAGCTCTGGGCGCCAAGTTTCACGACGAAGAGATTCCAGAGAATCTCAAGGCGCAAGCTTTGGAATACCGCCAGAGAATGATCGAATCCGCTGTCGAAATGGACGACGCCGCAATGGAGGCCTACCTTGAAGGCAAGGAGCCCTCGCTTGAGACGTTAAATGCGTGCATCCGCAAAGGCACAATCTCGATGAAGTTCGTTCCGATCCTTTGTGGTTCGTCGTTTAAGAATAAAGGCGTTCAGCTTCTTCTTGACGCGGTGGTTGATTATCTGCCATCGCCTCTCGATATCGGCGCGGTCAAGGGCTTCCATGTCGATCATAAGGACCAGCCCGACGAGCGTCCTCCCGCTGACGACGCGCCGATGTCTGCGTTGGCGTTCAAGATCATGACCGATCCGTTTGTCGGGTCTCTCACATTCACTCGCGTTTACTCGGGCAAACTCGAGGCGGGCACTTACGTGATGAATACCATCAAAGGTGAGCGCGAACGCATTGGGCGCATTCTTTTGATGCACGCCAACACGCGCGAAGAAATTAAGGAAGCCTATGCAGGCGATATCGTTGCCCTCGCGGCCCTTAAGGACACGACGACTGGTGACACGCTGTGCGACTCGGCGAAGCCCATCGTTCTCGAGCGCATGGAATTTCCCGATCCGGTTATCGAAATGGCTATTGAGCCGAAGAGCAAGACCGATCAGGATAAGATGACGACCGCACTGCTGCGCCTCGCTCAGGAAGATCCGTCCTTCCGCTTGGCGTCAAACGCGGAAACGGGCCAAACGACGATTAAGGGCATGGGCGAACTTCACCTTGAGATCAAGGTCGATATTCTCCAGCGCACCTATAAGGTCGAAGTGAACGTCGGCGCGCCGCAAGTCGCGTACCGCGAGACGATCACGAAAAAGTACAC
>JAQVZU010000037.1 GCA_028708035.1 Alphaproteobacteria bacterium | reverse complement strand
ATGCAGTTGCGCCCGTAAATCCGCGTTCTTTTGACGCTCTGCACAAAAAACAGGCACACTTGACAAGTATTTGATTTAATTGGAATTCTTTATGGTTTAATTAAGATCGTCAAGAAGTTGCCTCTTTTCGGGCGCAAAGGGACTTGCTTCGCGTTGGGGTGTGTACAATCCGGATATAGGCTGCAGCTTGTCTGCCATGAGTCAAGAAAAATTATTCCCAAATCGTTAATTTTTATCGAGATCAATTATGCAAAAAAAGCCACTGCTGAGCAAAATCAAAACGCATCCTTCCATGGTACGGGATAAGGTGATAAACAGACTCAGTTATTTTGGATTTTTAGAATGTTTGATTCTGTCGCCAACAAGCTTACTGTCTCTCGAATCACGTTCATCCCGATCATTCTGGGGTTGATTATCGTTCCCAACATTTGGGCGGCTTGGATCGGCTTGGCTTTTTTTATTTCTGCAGGAATCACAGATTGGCTCGACGGATATCTGGCCCGGCGCGAAAATGAGGTCACACGGCTCGGACAGTTTCTCGATCCCATCGCCGATAAGCTTCTCGTCGCGGCAGTCATTCTGGTTTTGGTATCGACCAAGCAAATTAGCGGATGGAGCATTTTGCCCGCGATCGTCATTCTTATGCGCGAGGTCGCCGTTTCAGGTTTGCGCGAGTTTCTTGCCGATCTGAGAATCAGCGTTCCGGTCAGCCGCCTTGCTAAATGGAAAACCACTATTCAGATGGTCGCACTTGGTTTTCTTATTATCGGAGATCGCTATGCTCCGAGCTTCATTCCAGCCACGTTTATCGGCGATTTGGGGATCTGGGTCGCAAGCGGGTTGACGGTCATCACCGCATGGGACTACTGGCGCGCCAGCCTCAAGCATTTTTAGCCTATTAAGAACGCGTCCCCGGTGGAATTTTAGGAGTTCCTAAAAAGCGATCTCTTAAACAGTGGACATAAAGGTCAGGATATTTTAACCATTTGTTCCTAAGTCTTTTTGCGTTCTTTTTTCTCCAGAAAATTGCGAGGCTCGTGATGCCCTTTCCATATGCCGCTCCTTTGACCGAAATCCGCTTCGTTTTGAACCGCCTGATCGGAATGGAAAAGATATCCTCCCTGCCCGGCTATGACGCAGTGAGCGACGACATTGTGGATGCCGTTTTGACAGAGGCGGGAAAGATTGCGGCGGAAGTGTTCGCGCCGCTTAACGATACCTGCGATAAGGCCGGGATCAAGTTTTCAAACGATAAGATTACGATGCCGCCGGGATGCAAAGACGCCTATCGCGCCTTTATCGACGGCGGGTGGAATGGATTGCAGGTTGAGGAACAATTCGGCGGCCAAGGACTTCCTTCGCTGATCGGGATGGCGGTGCTTGAAATGATGCAGTCGGCCAACGTGGCGCTGGCCTTGTGCCCCATGCTGACAGGCGGGGCCATCGAGTTGATTTCAGCCCATGCGGACGAGGCCACCAAGAAGAAATTTCTCCCGAAACTCGTTAGCGGCGAGTGGACCGGAACGATGAACATTACCGAGTCTCAGGCCGGATCGGATGTCGGAGCAATTAAGTCGAAGGCCGTAAAGGAAGGTGACCATTATCGGGTTTCGGGACAGAAGATCTTTATCAGCTACGGCGACCACGATATGGCCGAAAACATCATTCATCTCGTCCTGGCCAGGCTGCCGGAAGCCCCTGAAGGGACGAAAGGGCTGTCGCTGTTTCTTGTTCCAAAGTTCCTTGTGGATGACAACGGAAACATCGGGGAGAACAATGAGGTTCACGTCGCCTCGATTGAACATAAGCTTGGGCAACATTGCAGCCCGACGTGCGTGATGGCGTTCGGCGAAAAGCAAGGATCGATCGGCTATCTGGTGGGCAAGGAAAACGGCGGCATCGCAGCGATGTTCACGATGATGAACAATGCGCGGCTTAACGTCGGCGTTCAGGGGCTTGGCGTTATGGAGCGCGCGTTTCAGCATGCCCGCGATTATGCGAAGTTTCGTGTGCAAAGCCGCCCCATTGACGATCCGAAGGGCAAGCCCGTCGCGATCATCAATCATCCGGACGTGCGGCGCATGCTTTTGGATATGAAGGTTCATACCGAGGCGGCGCGGGCTATCGCCTATACCCTCGCGTTCAACATTGACGTGGCGCGGCGCTCGACCGATGAGGCGCAGAAAGCCGCCGCGCAAGCGCGCGTTAATCTTTTGACGCCGATTGTCAAGGCGTGGATCACGGACCGCGCGAATGAAGTTACATCGACTGGAATTCAGGTTTTCGGCGGCGTCGGATATGCCGAAGAAGCGGGCGCGGCGCAGCATATGCGCGATGCGCGGGTGCTGATGATCTATGAGGGAACCAACGGAATTCAGTCGCAGGACCTGGCGTTTCGCAAAATAGTTTTTGATCAGGGCGCAGCTTTCCGCGCGATGGCCGACGAGGTCGATGCTTTTATCAAGGGATTCCCGAGCGGGCTACCGGAAGCTTTCAACGAAATGCGCGAAAATCTTTCGCACGCCCTTGCGGCTCTGATGGATGCGGCTGTGTGGGTGATCCAGAACGGAAAGGCTAGCCCTGCTCTGACAGCGGCTTCGGCAGTGCCGTTCTTGCGGCTTTTTGGCAATGCGCTGGGAGGATACTATTTGCTCCGGCAGGCGGTGCTGGCGCAGGAAGATCTGGATGCCAAGACCGGCGATCCGCAGTTCCTTGCATCGAAAGTTCTATCGGCGCGGTTTTATGCGACGCACGTTCTTCCTACATGCGCGGCGCTGGCGCGCGAAGTGCGCACGGGGGCTCAGGCGACAGTTGAGGCTACCGAAGCGACGTTCGGCTAGATCGATTGGAAAAGCGGGGTTTTGCGGTCAGCGACCTTAGGGCGATCGGAAATATCGATTCTTTTGGGGATTAGGCTGTGGATTGCGTGGTGCTTTCCCATCCGCGCCCCCTTGCCTCGCGCCTAGAAGCATTCCCAAAGGAAAACGTTGCGGAAGTCTTTCGCGCATCTTCGTTTTAGAAGAGCCATCCCACAAGCGCAGAATTCATTTGCAGCGGGCTACGCGCCGCGCGCCCGTCGCTTTTTTCGCGACAAGAACCGGCGTATGTTTCGCGGAAGTGCAGCCCGCGACGACCGGCTTAGGAGCAGGCTTGCCTGAGGCTTTGATGCGGCGGGCGGATGTCAAGGACACAACCTTTTCTGCGATCTGCGGATCGAACACAAGCGTGAGGGATTTCAGTCCAACTCTCCATGCGGAAAGCGTGGTTTCGGCTCCGCATGTAACGCTTTGCGAAGCAGGCAAACGGACTGCAAGGCCAGTATCCCCTGAGATAAAGCTTTGCACTGCGGCGGCCATCCTGATCCGGGCCTCGGGGCCGACCTCGTCGCCACATGCGAAGAGAGGACGGTGGCCTAAAGGCAGTGGCTTGGCGTTTCGAGCCGTCCCGTGACCGAAGCAATATAAATTGGCTTCTTCCACTTCTTCGCCAGTGAATCCTAAACGGTCCAGCAAATTGAAGGAAGGCGATTTCAGCTCTTCCTCAGAGATCCCCAATTTCGTTGCGCAGACATCGATGCCAATAACCCACGGCGTAATAGCCAAACGAACCGAATTAACATGCGGAAGATAGGCCTCGATCTTTTCAATATCGCTACGGTCCAATCCTCGCGCCTTCAGCGTATTTACATTGATTTTTGGAGCCTTAAGTATCGAAAACGTACCGGCAATATGCTCTGTTGTCGCTGAAACAATATTCGACGGATAGCCCATGCGAATGAAGGCTTCGGTAAGAGCCGGATGCAGCGAGGTGCGTCCAGTCTCATCGATATTTTGCGACGTTAATCGCGGCATCGGTTCAAGACCCTGCGATGCGCTCGACATTAGCACAGAAAGCCTCGCGGATGGCGTAAGATCTGTCGCTTGCGTGGCGCGAAGTCCATACGCGCGAGCGGCCTCCACGGCATCGTCCCATCGACGCTGCGCCTCGGCGACCAGCGCAAGATCGGGACAGTTCTTCAGCGGCAAAGGGGCCGGGAGAACGGAAAGCTTCTCGTAATCATTGCCATCGCCGTATACCGCTCGCCGGTGGTTGCGTAATGCGCGCATAACGATGTCACGATCATGCATAAATTCGGGACTCATGCCGCGCAAAGAAGCAAGTTCGGCGGAGGTTGCAGCGCTTTCGGCGGCAACTAAAGCGGCAAGCGACGCAGCCATGGCGCGGCCAGCATCGCTGTCATAAACAAGACCCGCCGCCATCAACAACGGAGCGAGATTTACGAGCCCAATGGTGACATCGCGCCGTTCGTGCAGGTCAAGAAGAATGACCAGAAGCCTTGTCGTATGCCGAAGGGCATCGATACAAATGCCTCCATCGTCATTGCGCAAGGCAAGAAGGTCGATGACCGCACGCGCCGGGTTAGGCGCGGTCGAATGCCAATCTGCTGCGATGTCGCGAAGTCGCAATGGAACCGAAAAGATCTCATTTCCTTGCCGGGCAAAAAGTTTCCTCCAGAGCGCAACCGACTTTGGCTCTTTGGCCTTTTCGAGCAAAACGTCAATGTCAGCGTTCGAGAGTTGCGGTTGCGAAACTGGCTCGGCGAAAGAGCGCTTCGGCGTTTCGTCCACCCCATAAGCCCAAGAGAGCCCCCAAGTCGAAAGAACTTCGGGCAAAACCGCAAAATGACGCTGGATAAAAGCGAACCGCGCCTCATCATAAAAAGCGCGCGCATGTTTTTCGCTTGTAAAAAGACCAAGTTTCCAAGCCTTGGCCGCAGCAGAGCCGACCGCGCGGTTAACGATGTCGCGAATATCGGTTTCGGCTTCGCGACGTGAACTACGGCTTTGATGCCGCCAGAGCCAACTCGGTACAGTGTTCTCCTCGTTGGCGCGCAGATCTGCGGGGACGCCGGAATGAGCGGCTTCGGCCATGACCGATACCGACTCAGCGCTCCAAGTCGTTGGAGATGTCAGAGCAGGAAAGGTCTCGTCTCCGTATGATTCAGACCACTGGAAGGGAGTCGAATCGAACGCATCTGCCATTCCACGTGTATAAAGCCGGGGGAAAGGAAGTAAAAACTCGTGTTTTTTCATTGAATTAGCCATTCGACCGTCCTCCGGAGCCGGAGTTATCCACAAGCTAAGGTAGATGAGACATGATATGCCACAAAATGTTGTGTTCATAAAGTAAAAGTTATTAACAGGAGGAAGAGAAAACGGCTCCCTTTCCAAGAATAAGACTCAAGCCACAATTGCAGAAACAAGACTAACTTTGCATGGGGTTGCAGGCATGAAGCTCTATTCTCTCTGTCCAATTCAATTTGCTTTTCAATTCCCGCGAGAGCCTTTATAAAAACAGCGAACCTTTCGCCGAATCTAACGATGCCGGAAACAAACTCATTTTCATTCGTTCGTCGCGTCTCGCAAATTGGAACTCTGCTGCACACCTTTTTGCATGGCGAGATGGTTGGCCGCGATATGTTTGGCAATCGGTATTTTCGTGAGCGCGGCAGTCCGCATCCGAAGAACGGAAGCCGCATTCGGCAGAAGCGCTGGGTTTTGTACCAAGGAGAGCCTGATCCGACAAAAGTTCCTCCCGAATGGCATATATGGCTCCATTACGCTGCTGATGCGCCTCTACCGGAAAAGCAAAAGAAGCCTTGGCAAAAGCCTCATATTCCAAATCTGACGGGAACGCCTGACGCATGGTTGCCTCCTTCGATCAAAGGCGAAGGTCGGCCTGCTGCGACTGGCGATTACGAAGCCTGGACGCCGGACATTCAATCTAAATGAACTGAGGACATGATGGGACACAACGTATTCGAAACTATCCTTGGCGCGGTGGTTCTGGCCTTTGCCGCGCTGTTTCTTGTTTTCGCATACAACAGCGCCGATCTTCACAAGGTGCAGGGGTACACCGTAACCGCTAATTTCCCGATGGTTGACGGCGTTAAAGACGGAACAGACGTGAAAATCAACGGCGTCAAGGTCGGGTCCATTCAGGGGCTGAAGCTTAACACCGAACCGGGGCCGAGCCAGTATCTCGTAAGCGTTTCGATGAGCGTCGCCAATTCAATCCAGCTTCCGACGGACACCATCGCGATGGTTTCTTCCGAAAGCCTTCTTGGCGGCAAATATATGTCTCTTGAACCTGGCGTTGACGAGACGATGATCAAGACCGATGGGACAGGCCGCATATCGCGCACGCAAGCGCCGTTGCGCCTTGACGACCTGATCGGCCAGTTGATCTATAGCAACAAGCGCGGTGACGGCGACAAGAAAGCTTCCGGGACCGATGCGGAACATCCGTAAAGATGAATAAGTCATTAGTCTTTTTTGCAATCTTGGCCGTGCATATTCCTGCATCGGCTGAAGCGATTGTCCCGACACAGGAAAAACCTTCCGCGATTGTCCGCGTTCTCGACAAAATGACCGCGCGTGTCGAGGAAATCGAGCTAAAGGTCGGAACGGCGGTCAATTTCGGATCTATCAGCATTGTCGCGCGAAGCTGCAAAACGACGCTGCCGGAGGAGTCTCCACCAGAGTCGGCAACGTTTCTTGAGGTTAGCGATATAAGAGTCGGCGCGACTGAGGCCGGAATATTCAAAGGCTGGATGTTTACATCGAGCCCCGCATTATCAGCGATGGAGCACCCGGTTTACGACATTTGGGTCACGGGCTGTAAGGAATAGGACTTAGGAGTTAGGCGTTGCGCTCCGCGAAAGGGCAATAGCGTCTTCCATGATTTTCGACCAGTCAGGATAGGCTTCGAAAGGCCGCGTGTGCAGCTTAATCGCTGCATCCAGCATAGACAAATAGGCCGAACGGGCTGTCTCGAAAGCTCCAAAGCGAGCAAGGTGGGGCGTTTGGAACTGTGTATCGAGCAGCTTATACCCATAATTCCGAAGCAGCCCCACGAGATGGACAAGCGCCACCTTGCTTGCATCCGTCTGGCGGCTGAACATGCTTTCTCCAAAAAATGCGGCACCTAAAGATACGCCGTAAAGACCTCCCACCAAGTCGGTCCCGTTCCAAACCTCAATGGAGTGCGCATTGCCACGAAAAAACAGCGAACTATAAAGTTTGAAGATCTCGAGATTGATCCATGTCTGCTCGCGCCCTTCGCATGGCTCGGCGCAGCCTTTGACGACTTCCTGAAAAGACCGATTTATAGTTACCTTGAATGGATTGGCGCGCAAAGTTCTCGCGAGACGCCGAGGAACGTGAAACCGCTCATCAAGCGGCATAAGGGCTCGCACCGGCGGATCGAACCAATGGAGTTCCTTCGCCGTAGCGCTTTCAGCCATCGGAAAAACTCCCGCCGCATACGCGCGCAGGAGAATTGACGGAGTGAGAAAAGGCAAAGATCTGTTAGACACACTTGTATTCAATGCCTTCAGCGCTGAACTGTCAATATGTTGTTATTGCTTGAACTTTTCTTTTGCATAAGAGGGGGAGCATGAAATTTCTTCCCTGTTGCGGATTTGGCCAAGCACATCTTTTAATGGAATCGTCGCCCCCACCTTCAACCATTCCTCAGCTTCGTCTCTGGTTGCGCTTCCAATAGGAGCAAGAATCTCAATGTAGGCTTCCGCATCGGCGCCATCGAGAAAACTTGCGTATTGTGGATACCGAAGAAGGCCGATAATGGCAGCCAGCCGTTCGGCGCTCCCTGAAGACGCGCACTCCGCAATGATCGCAAAAGAGTCTATCAAATTATCCGGATCGTCGAAAAGCGCGCCTTGGAATAGACGCGCAGTGGCAGCGCTCTTTAAATTGTAACCGGGGCTGCCTGGCTGGGCCACCTTTGCGCGGGACGGATTTTCTGCTTTTATTTTGTAATACGCCTGAACATAGGACAGCGCCGTGACGCAATCTTGCGCAATGGCCTTAAGATGGTCGCTGTCCGAAAAAATCGATGGCGTCGATAATTCTTCGAAAAGAGACACCATTTCCCTTTCATGCCGTCCATCCGGTTTGGCGTTAACAGCGACCGCAGCCGCCATAAGCCTTGCAAAATGGTCGGCAAGATGAATTTTGGATAACGCCTTCGCCATCTCGGTGGCGATTTCGATAGTCGCCTGGTCTTTGCCCCATGAAGAGATATCAGTTTTTTCCAAAAGCGTGTTGGCCAGACGCTCAAGATTCATGGATCGCCATAACTGCTGTTCGACGTTAGGGCTCGCGCAATCCTCCCGAAGGATATCGCGCGCTCCCCTGAAATATGGTTCCGGTTTGCTCATTACAAAACTCTTTGAGAACCGAGTTCGATGACGCGGCTCGGCGGGATTCTAAAGTAGTCAGTGGCGCTCCACGCGTTTTTAAACATCCAAGCGAAAAGCTTTTCTCGCCATGATCTCAGGCCCCTTCTCGTCCGCAAGGAGTCTTTTCCTAAAAAGTATGTGGTTCTCATGGGCTCATAATCGATGCCCTGCGCCTTGCTTAATTCCAGCGCATGGGGAATATCAGGAGCATCCTTAAAACCATAGTTCACATAAATCTTATGGAAGCCGGAGTTTAAGTGTTCCACTTTAACCTGCTCGCTCTCCGGTATATGCGGAACATCCGTTGCCTTCACCGTAACGATGACGACGGCATCATGGAGCGCATGATAATGATATAGATTCCGAAGGAGAGCGCGGGGGACGCCCACGGGACTTGCTTTCAGATACACGCCCATTCCTTCAATCCTATGCGGTCCTTTTGCCTCTAAACGTCGAATGAACTCTTCAAGGTCCATTTCATCAGCGGCAACCCGGCTGAGGTGACGCGCCGATCCCTGCTTCCAGGTTATCATTAAAACGTATACCGAAAGGCCAATCAACAAAGGTATCCAACCGCCCTCTTCGATTTTTATCGCGTTGGCGCCAAAATACGAAAAATCGACGACGAGAAAAACCGCAGTCATTGAGACTCGCGCAAACCAGCCCCACTTCCAGTGATTTTTGGCCACGGAAAAAGTCAAAATCGTCGTGATAACCATTGTCCCCGTGACGGCCATTCCATAGGCAGCACCCAAATTTGTCGAGGACTTGAAGCTCACGACAAGGAGCGAGATGAAAATAAAAAGCATCCAGTTTATGAACGGCAAGTAGACTTGGCCGATTTTGTGTTCGGAAGTGAACTCCGTGTTCATCCGAGGCGAATAGCCGAGCTGCATGGCCTGCCGTGCGACTGAGAACGATCCGGATATGACCGCTTGCGAGGCGATGATTGTCGCGGCGGTCGCTAGGATAATCATTGGGATCAGAGCCCAGGAAGGCGCCAACAGATAAAACGGGTTACGGATCGAAGTCGCATCGTGGATAAGAAGCGCCCCCTGCCCGAAATAGTTAAGGGTCAAAGAGGGAAATATTAGCCAGAACCAGGCAACTTCGATCGGTTTTCTGCCGAAGTGGCCTATGTCTGCATAGAGCGCTTCGGCCCCTGTCAGCGCCAAAACAACGCCTCCTAGCGAGAAAAAAGCGGCTTCCTTGTGGTGAATAACGAAATCGATGGCATACTTCGGATTGAGCGCCATAAGGACTCGCGGCTCATTATAGATGTTCAGGACTCCAAAAATCGCGATAGAAACGAACCATGCGCACATGACCGGGCCGAAAAACGCGCCAATGGCCCCGGTTCCTCTTTTTTGAGCCCAAAACAGCCCAAACAAAACGATCAACGTAATGATAAGGATATGATCTTTAAAAGCAGGAGCCAGAAGTTGTATCCCTTCAACCGCGCTTAACACGGAAATCGCCGGAGTTATGACGCCATCGGCAAAAAAGAGAGCGGCGCCGAAAATCCCAAGAACAATCATCCAGTTCAATCCGGAAGAGGCTTTTTTTGCCGTTCTTAAAGCGAGCGCCATTAAGGCGATAATCCCCCCTGCGCCGTTGTTGTCCGCCCTCATCACAATGGCTACATATTTTACGGAAACGACAAGTATAAGCGACCAGAAGATTAGGGAAAGTATGGCAAAGACATTTTCAACGGAAATGGCAATTGGATTAGCACCCGCAAAAACCTCACGCATGGTATAAAGAGGGCTTGTCCCAATATCCCCATACACGACACCGATAGCGCCGAGGGCCAATTTTTTTAGGCTCGTTTTGTCTTCCATTATTATTTGCAGAGATAGGGTTAATCAGCCTGGAAGGAAAATACTGAATCGATGCCGTAAGATTAAGGATCTTCGCAGTTTGAATCAATTCATTAAAAGATTTCGAACAGACAGTGAAGTTCAGATTCCGGATATATTATTGATAAAATTGTCCTGCTCGCGGGCATAATCCCATTGCGGCAACGGAAGACTGCCGCTATACCCCTATCTTCGCGACTGGGGCGTAGCCAAGCGGTAAGGCAGTGGATTTTGATTCCACCATTCGGAGGTTCGATCCCTCCCGCCCCAACCATTCAAATCCAAAAATCTTTATGGAAAGCTAATGCTGGGAGTTTGTTCATGACCTTTGTCTCTGATGCGAAGTTGGTTGAACTTGCCGCCGAGTACCACACGCCGCTTTATATTTTTGATGAAAAAACCATTCGTCAACGTTGCAATGATCTCAAGCAGGCCATTAGCTATAAAAACCATCATATACGATATGCGTGCAAGGCATTGACGCTTCAAAGGGTTCTGAAAATCGTTAGGGACGAGGGGCTTTGGATCGACGCTTCTTCCATTAACGAAGTTGACCGCTGTCTTCTTGCCGGATTCGACCCAAGCCAGATTTTCTATACAGGCGAAGGAGCAACAAAGAGCGTTTACAGTTATCTAATTGAAATCGGAGTTCTTATTAACTGCACGTCCATCGACCAAATGAGACTGATTGGGTCTATCAAAAAAAATCATTATTGCTCTATTCGCGTCAACCCCGGCGAAGGGCACGGCCATTCGAACAAAACGAATACAGGCGGGCCGAGCAGCAAACACGGCATTTATTACGACCAACTTGAGGACGCAAAAGTCATTGCGAAAGAATTGGGAATAAAAATTATCGGTGTGCATTCCCATATAGGTTCGGGCGCGGATCTTGGCCATTGGCTGAGGATTAAAGACAAGACGCTGGAATACGCGAATTCTTTTGCGGACTTGGAATTCATTAACCTTGGCGGCGGAATTCCCGTAGTTTACAACCCGGAAACGGATAAGCCGATGCCTTTGAACGAATGGGGCGCAGCTTTGTCTGCCAGCATGGAGCAGTATTCGAAGGAGATGGGGCGCAGCATTGCCCTTTATATCGAACCGGGACGCTATGTCGCCGCGGAAAGCGGTATTTTGCTTGGCGAAGTCGGCGCGGTGAAATCGACGCCGGAATACAACTATGCCATCGTCAACACGGGAATGAACCATAACCCGCGCCCGGCGATGTATGGCAGCTATCACCCCATTCGCTTTATCCCTCGCGACGGAAGATCTCCGGGCAAAGAAAAAGAATACGTCATCGGCGGGTATTTGTGCGAATCAGGCGACGTTTTTACCGTTGAGTCAGATGGAACTCTGGCTCCGCGGAAATTCCCCGAAATCAAGGTCGGCGACATCATGGTCATGGGGCATATCGGCGCATATTCGCATTCGATGAAAAACGAATATAACTCGATGAATCTTCCGGCATCGCTCTTGATCGACAAGAACGGGGTGGCGTCGCTTATCGAACGCCGGGGCACCTTGATCGATGTCATGAGACGGGAAATCGAAGTCATTCCGCATAAATCCCGCAAACACTATAAGGATTGACCCTTCCTATTGATGGCGGTCCGAAACTTTTCGAAGCGCCAAAGTGGGTGCCGCACCGTTTTTCAAGAACCAATCATACGCAATCCTCAGGCCGTCTTCGAGAGAGGTATGGGCGTGCCAGCCTAATGCTTGAATGACTCCGTTATCCATCAGTTTGCGCGGGGTGCCATCCGGTTTGGTGGCGTCGAAGACAAAGTCGCCTTTGAACCCGACAACTTTGGCAACCGCTTCAGCAAGCTGGCGGATGGTATGCTCAACGCCGCTCCCGAGATTAACATGAGGCTCGTCCGAATAGTTTTTTAGCAAAAAGACCAAGCCGTCAGCGAGATCGTCGACAAACAGGAACTCACGCAATGGCTTGCCTGTACCCCATAGTTCCATCGTTTTGGCGTTCGAAAGTTTTGCGGCATGAGCCTTCAGGATCAATGCGGCAACGACATGGCCGTTTTTGGGATCGTAGTTATCACCCTGCCCGTACAGATTCGTCGGCATCGCTGAGATGAAATCGCAGCCGTACTGCCGACGGTAAGCTTGGCACAACTTAATGCCCGCAATTTTGGCAATGGCGTACCACTCGTTCGTGGGCTCCAGAGGACCGGAAAGAAGCGCGTCTTCTTTCATCGGCTGCGGGGCCATGCGGGGGTAGATGCACGACGAACCGAGAAACACCAGTTTCTTTACGCCCGTCAGATAGGACGCATGAATGATGTTCGATTCAATAACAAGGTTGTCATAGATGAACTCGGCAGGATAAGAGCTGTTGGCCCAGATGCCGCCCACCTTGGCGGCCGCGAGGAAAACAACGTCAGGCCTGTTTTGCTCGAACCAGCGCTCGACCGCGTCCTGACGGCGCAAATCGACTGTAGCGCGGTCAACCGTAAGAATTTCGCATCTCTCTTGGGCCAAGCGGCGGACAATGGACGAACCGGCCATGCCTTTGTGCCCCGCAACGAAAATCCTTTTTCCTTCGATGTCGAATTTATTCATAACCATGCTGCCGCAACCCCTTTTCACGCGAAACCGCCACCAGATCGGCGGCAACCATTTCCTTCACCAATTGAGGAAAAGTTGTTTGATGCTTCCATCCAAGCCTTGCACGGGCTTTGCTCGGATCGCCTATCAGGAGATCAACCTCGGTAGGACGGAAGTAACGCGGGTCGATTTCGACCAGCGTCCGGTTTAATTTGGCGTCGATGCCTTTTTCGTCGATGCCCTGCCCTTTCCACTCGATCTTCATGCCGACTTCGGCAAAAGCAAGTTCGATGAATTCGCGCACACTGTGGGTCTCGCCCGTCGCCAGAACATAGTCGTCCGGCGCCTCCTGCTGCAAAATGCGCCACATGCCTTCGACATAGTCCCGTGAATGCCCCCAATCGCGCTTGGCATTGATGTTGCCAATATAAAGCTTATCCTGAAGGCCCAAGTGGATAGCCGCCACTGCTCGCGCGATTTTCCTGGTGACGAAGGTTTCGCCGCGCGTCGGACCCTCGTGGTTGAAGAGAATTCCATTGGACGCGTGCATTCCATATGCCTCGCGATAGTTCACTGTGATCCAATAAGCGTAGAGCTTCGCCGCTGCGTAGGGGCTGCGCGGGTAGAAGGGCGTGGTCTCTTTTTGCGGACTCTCCTGAATCAAGCCGTAGAGTTCGGAGGTGGAGGCTTGATAAAATTTTGTTTTCTTTTCCATGTTCAGGATGCGGATCGCCTCAAGAAGGCGCAGCGTGCCGATTCCATCGGCATTCGCCGTGTATTCAGGGGTTTCAAAGCTGACCTGCACGTGGCTTTGGGCGGCAAGGTTGTAGATCTCGTCGGGTTGCGTTTCCTGAATGATACGGATCAGGTTGGTCGAATCTGTCATATCGCCGTAGTGCAGTCGAAAGCGAACGCCCGTTTCGTGAGGGTCTTGATACAGATGGTCAATTCGGCCCGAATTAAATGAAGACGACCGGCGCTTGATGCCGTGGACCCTATAACCTTTTTTCAAAAGCAGATCCGCAAGATAGGCTCCGTCTTGGCCAGTCACCCCTGTGATAAGCGCTGATTTCTGTCCCACGGTGCTCCTCTTGTCCGAATCTACGTTAGCCAACGAGTTTAACCGAGGATTCCAAGGGCTGGTAGGGGCTTAAGCGCCTTTCCTTAATCAAGGCATTTTATGGGCAACCCGTAAGGAGGCTTGCTGTTTCGTCGTTTCACTTTTAAGTGGGGGTGGAAACGTGACGACAAAGAAGCGCCTACAAAGACATAAGCATGCAAAATTTTTGCATTTTAACGTAAACTCGCCCATACAGGGTATCTCTCCTTTCCGGGTTGGAACCTCTTGTGTGTCTTTTTTCCTTTGACGGATGGCAAGCCTTCCATGAAAATTCGGTCGCTGGTTCTTTTGTGCGCTGTTTTGAGTTCGGCTTGCGCCGTTGGGCCTGATTATGAGCCCGTAAAGATCGACACTGCGCTTGCCGATACGCAATGGCATGGCGTTTTGCCTCATGACGGTAACGAGGCCAATCTCGAAAAATGGTGGACACAGTTCGACGATCCTGCGATGGTTAAGCTGATTGAACGGGCGGAAAGCGATAGCCCAACACTCGATGCGGCTCTGGCGCGGATCGGGCAGGCGCGGGCTTCCGTAGCGAAGAATATCGGCGGCGCATTTCCGACCTTGAAAGGCTCAGCCTCGGTTACGCGGTCCAAGACTGGCGGCGGGGCAATGGAGGTTTATCAGACCGTTCGCGGCGCGGGACTGGATGCCGGATGGGAAATCGACCTGTTCGGAGGAAAAAGACGCGCTATCGAACAATCTGAAGCCCTATTGGAATCAAGCCAGGCGGCTTGGCATGACGCGCGTGTGTCGCTGGCGGCAGAGGTCGCGGATACCTATATACAATACAGGTCCTGCCAGAGCACAACGAAGCTTTATGAGAGAAGGCTTATGTCCCAGCGGGATACCCTCGGCCTCGTGACCTTCAAGGAGAAGGCGGGACTCGCTTCGGGAGCAGATCTCGATCTTTCAGAGGCTTCAGAGACAAACGTTGCGGGGTCTCTCGAAAACCAGCGGGGCGTTTGCGCGCAACGGTTTAACGCGCTCGAGCAACTTACGGGACTATCGGCGGCAGAGTTGAGCTCTATACTTGCGGGAACAAACGTAGTTCCGGAGCCGCGAGCGGCAAAGATCGTTTCTCTGCCCGCCCAAACCATCGAGCAGCGCCCAGATGTGGCCATTGCCGAGAGAAATTTAGCGGCGGCGACAGCGGCGGTAGGAGTGGCAGAGGCGGCGAGATTTCCGAGCCTTTCGCTTGCGGGAGCGATAAACCTTAACAAGGCTTCGGGAACGTCTAGCGTTACGACATGGTCTTTCGGACCTACGCTTTCGTTGCCCCTTTTCAATGCAGGGACGCTGGAGGCAGAGGAAGATCGGGCCCGCGAGGCTGTGAACGAAGCTTTGGCCACATATCGCGAAACCGTTCGCGGAGCGGTGAAAGAGGTTGAGGACGCGCTGGCGCGGCTCGACGCAGTGAGCAAAAGGCTTGTGCAGGCAAAGGTGTCCGTAGACAAATACCGGTCGTACCTTGCGGCGACCGAAGCCAACTACCGGGCGGGGTCCGTCAGTTTGCTGGACCTTGAGGAGAGCCAGCGGCAGGTTTATTCCGCCGAGGAGACTTATGTCGCCGCGCAGCAGGAACAGGCTCAAGCCTGGATTGCTCTATACAAGGCCGTTGGCGGCGGATGGAACAGGAAGTTTGAAACAAAGTGAGGGCCTTATGACAGAAAACAACATTAGCCCGGAAACAATTTCCCAAGGCCTCGGATTGAACAAATCCGGAAAGAAGCCGCTCGTTTTTGGAAAAAAGCGGGCGCTAATAGCTGGCGCTTTGGCAATCATTGCTGTTGGTTTTTTGGCGTTTGGACGAGGGAATTCCGGATCGCCGGTCAAGTACAAAACAGAGCCTGTCGTTCAAGGCGATTTGGTCGTCAAGGTTTCGGCGACCGGAAACTTGCAGCCCACGACCGAGGTCGATGTGAGCAGCGAGTTGTCGGGTATTGTCGATGAAGTGCTCGTTCAGGACAACGACACAGTAACCAAGGATCAGGTCTTGGCGAGGCTCGACACAAGCAGGCTCAAGGACCAGGTGATAAAGTCCGAAGCGGCTCTGAAAGCCGCTCAGGCGACCGTGCAGCTCAACAAGGCGGCCACTAAGGAAGCACGTGCGAATTATGACCGTATGCAACAGGCGTGGAAGCTCTCAAACGGCAAGATTCCTTCGAAGAGTGAGCTGACAACCGCCGAAGCCGCCCTTGATAAAGCGATTGCGAACGAAGAAAACGCCAAAGCTTCGGTCGCTCAGGCAGAGGCGACGTTGAGGTCGGATCAGACTAATCTTTCCAAAGCCGAGATACGCTCTCCTATCGACGGCATTGTGCTGTTACGTTCGATAGAACCAGGGCAGACCGTCGCGGCTTCGTTGCAGGCTCCGGTTTTATTCAAGCTCGCGCAGACGTTAACGCAGATGGAGCTTCAGGTCGCAATTGACGAAGCCGATGTTGGGCAGGTCAGAGAGGGGCAGGATGCCGAGTTCAGCGTGGATGCTTATCCGAACCGAACCTACCCTGCCCGCATCACGCGCGTCCGGTATGGATCGGAAACGACGAACAACGTCGTCACCTATCAAGGAGTTCTTCAGGTCGCAAATGACGATTTTTCGCTAAGACCAGGGATGACAGCGACGGCAAGCATCGTGACGCTTAAGCGCGACAAGGCTTTGCTGGTTCCGAGCGCCGCGCTGCGGTTTACGCCTGATGCGCAAAACGAAGAAGATGGATCTTCGGGGGGAGTCATTTCGAAGCTAATCCCGCATCCGCCAATGAACAGAAAAGCAAAGAAAGTCAGTATCGTCGCAAAAGGCAGCGATCAGGATGTTTGGGTATTGAGGGAGGGGCGGCCTGTCGCAGTACCGATCAAGGTGGGCGCGAGCGACGGGCATATGACTGAGGTGGCCTCGGGCGATGTCAAGGTTGGGGACGAGTTGATTACGGATGCGGTCAAAGCGAAACCATGAGCAGTGACGTTTCAGCGCCTTTGATTGAATTTAGCCATGTCACGAAGACATACGGCGAAGGTCAGGCTGCGTTCCAGGCCTTAAAGGGGATCGATTTTACCGTAAAACGCGGCGAGTTCGTGGCTGTCATGGGACCCAGCGGATCTGGAAAATCGACAGCGATGAACATTGTGGGATGCCTCGATACGGTGACGACAGGGAGTTATCGTTTTTACGGCGTCCCTGTTGAGACATTGGACCGGGACCAACGCGCGATGCTTCGGAGGAAATACCTGGGCTTTGTGTTTCAGGGATTCAATCTTTTGCGCCGGACATCGGCTCAAGAAAACGTGGAGTTGCCCCTGCTGTATCGCGGTGAATCCGCCGCGTCTCGGGCGACGGCAGCAAAAGAAGCGCTTGCGGATGTCGGCCTCGCGGGGTGGGAACACCATACGTCAGCAGAGCTTTCCGGTGGGCAGCAACAGCGCGTGGCCATCGCACGCGCGATTGTGACCAAGCCGATGCTTTTGCTGGCCGACGAGCCCACGGGAAACCTCGACACGCAGCGCAGCCACGAGATTATGGATCTTTTGACGCGGCTCAACCGCGAGCGCGGGATCACCATCGTGATGGTGACTCACGAGCCCGACGTTGCGGCTTTTGCGCATAGGACAATCCGGTTCATCGACGGCAAAGTTGCTGAAACTCCGGGCAAGGAGGCGGTCTGATGCTTTGGAACACCATCATGCTGGCTTTTCGCGAGATCCGGCGAAATCTTGTGCGATCGATGCTCACGATGCTTGGCATTGTTATCGGCGTTGCGGCCGTCATCACCATGGTGACGCTTGGAAATGGCGCGACGGCTTCGGTTTCAACGCAGATTTCAAGCCTCGGAAGCAATTTAATCCTCGTGATGCCGGGGCACCGCATGGGGATGCATTCAGGGACGGCTCCGCCCCAATTCAAGGTCTCGGATGCCGAAGCGATTTCGATGCAGATTTCGGGGATTTCCGTGGTGGCTCCGGTCGTGCAATCGTCCGTCACCGCCGTCGCCGCGTCGAAAAACTGGAACACCAGCGTTACGGGGACGACCAACGATTATTTCACCGCAGGAAATTGGAAATTGGCCAATGGGCGAACTTTCAGCGACGCCGAAGAGCGCGGCGGAAAGAATGTCTGCGTCATCGGCGACCGCGTCAAACGCGAACTGTTCGGAGCGCAGAGTCCTGTCGGGACGAACTTGAGGCTTCAGAATTTTAGTTGCCAGATCATCGGCACGCTTGTCGCGAAGGGGCAAGGCTCGATGGGGAACGACCAGGACGATACCATCATTGCCCCCCTTCGCACCGTTCAACGGCGCATGACCGGAAGCACCGATGTGCGGATGCTTATGGTTTCGGCGCAAGCCGATGCTGATACCGACAAGGTCAAAACACGGATCGAACAATTGATGCGGCAACGGCGCAATTTAACCGAGGGGGAAGAGAATAATTTCAACGTGCTCGACACCAAGGAAATCGCGCAGACACTTTCCGGGACAACCAAGATTTTGACGCTTTTGCTTGGCGCGGTGGCTGCGGTTAGCCTTTTGGTGGGCGGCATCGGAATCATGAACATCATGTTGGTGAGCGTTACAGAGCGGACCCGCGAAATCGGCGTCCGGCTCGCCATCGGCGCACTTGAGCGCGAGGTGCTTCTTCAGTTCCTTATTGAGGCGGTGGCCTTATCGGCGGTGGGAGGAATTATCGGGATTATCCTTGCGACCATCGCATCCGTATCTCTTGCTGCGCTGATGAATCTCCCCTTCATTTTCGACGCACGCATTAATCTCGCGTCATTCGCGTTTTCGGCTGCTATCGGGGTCATCTTCGGCTTCATGCCCGCGCGGCGCGCGGCAAGGCTCAACCCCATCGACGCATTGAGGCACGAGTAGAGTTCAGCAGGTGCTCAAAATTCCAACAGTGCCTCCGCAGTTAAGCGGAAAGACCGGCTTGCCTGAAGCGGCTTGCCCTAAGGCTGCCGTAAGATCATTAAAGGCTTCCTCGGCTTCGGAAGAGCCTGATTTCCCTTATAAAAAATAGCTTATCGGTTTTTCAGCAATAGCATTTATTTGGGAAAGTATATGAAAAATATTACTCTTTGAAAAGTTAATGGGTATCGCCTTTTCGGCAATAGACTGATAAAAAAGAAGCCGATCTAAACTTCAAAGAATGATATTAAACGAGCGTTATGATTTTGGCCCTTTTTAAAATGCAGGAAAAAACATATGAATAATTCGGATACGATGAGCCGCAGGAATTTTATGAAGCGCTGCGGCGCAACTTTTGCTGCTGTTATAGAATATAGCTCTATCTCGGGATGCATTGAAAAAGCGGCAGCAGAGGATGTTCCTGTTCCGGGGACTATTCCTATTTCTTATGATTATCATCCTTCCGTAATTGAATATACAGGGGCCGCCGACGATGGCACAGGCGTCCTCTTGAGAGCAGGCATAAACAAAAGCGCCAGTAACAAAGTTGTCCTTAGCGGTTACTTCGAGCGGCAAGAAGCAAATTTGGCCAACCAGCGAGAGGTAACTCTTTGGGGCGTTGACGACGATGTCGTGTTGGTTAGAGTTCATAAAGATGATGTTGATGGCGTCAAGACGCAGCGCGGTGTCGATGTTCAGGTTTTTAAGGCGGTCGGCGAATCGCTGACATCGGTTTGTGCAGTCACCGGAACGTTGAGTTCGCGCGATAACGGACCGGACGAAGCAGGTGACGCCGTGTATTCCAATCTCGTTGCCACCGAGTATTTTGCTGATCCGGAAAAAACAGCCCAGAGCTGGAAGGCCATAAAAAGCCAAGGGAACAACTTACTTTACAAGCAATATCCCACAATAGTTGCGACGTATGGTGCGAAAATTGCTCTTCCCGAAAAGGCCTCGTTTGAGGACGTCCTTAACAAAGTTATTGCTGAATACCACGGCTATATTACTCCCGAGAAAAGCGCGGCGTTTTTAGAAAAATATCGCGCGCAAATCCAGCAGTTCAAGGCTGTCCCTGTTCCAGCGTGAGCCGGAGGCCCCTTTTCCTCTTTCCATCGCTGGCGAGGGGCCCCTCTCTCCCCCGCAGCAAGAGTTGGGGGAGAGGCGGTCATGCCTTGCTAACGGGCTACCCAGCCGCCATCGATGCTGTAGGCGGAGCCGGTGATTTGGACCGCGCCGTCAGAGCAGAGGAAGACGATCAGTTTGCCAATCTGTTCGGGCGTTACAAACTGCTTTGAGGGTTGCTTTTCCTCAAGCAGCTTGATCGACGCTTGCTCGTTGTTGAGACCCTCTCGAGCGGCAATCGCGTCAATTTGCTTTTGGACCAATGGGGTTAGAACCCATCCGGGACAAATGGCGTTGCAGGTCACGCCCGTTCCCGCCGTCTCAAGCGCGACCACTTTCGTCAGCCCGACGATGCCATGCTTGGCGGCTACGTAGCCCGCCTTTTCGGCGCTGGCCACCAGCCCGTGGGCAGAAGCGATGTTGATGATGCGGCCCCACTTTTTGTCGCGCATCATGGGAACGGCGACCCGGCAGGAGAAGAAAGCCGACGAAAGGTTTGTGGCGATGATGGCGTTCCACTTCTCGACCGGGAATTTCTCAATAGGAGCTACAAACTGGATGCCTGCGTTGTTCACGAGGATGTCCACCGAGCCGAATTTTTTCGCAGCAGTCTCGATCATCTCTTGAACTTGCGCGGGATTGCCAACGTCAGCGGGGCTGTAGTCAACGCCGACGCCCAAGCTGCCGATCTCGCCTTTCAATCTGTCAATGGTTTCGGGCGTGTCTCCGAAGCCG
>JAQVZU010000036.1 GCA_028708035.1 Alphaproteobacteria bacterium | reverse complement strand
GAGAAAACAACTTGTGTTGATTTTATTGGGTTTTTATATCTTTTTGCGAATGCCCCCGAAGGGGAGAAAACACTGAAAAAGAAGTATTGGTAGCAGCGGAGGGATTTGAACCCCCGACCAAGGGATTATGATTCCCCTGCTCTACCCCTGAGCTACGCTGCCACAGCGGGAAGCGACAAATAAGGCACTTATATTGGGGAAGTCAAGCTCGGAATATAATACTCTTTCAGAGTTTCCTGCCGCGTGTTTATGTCGGCCTGTGTTATACTTTCGCGGCAGTTAACCTTGCTCTCGGCAGTGATTCTTCCAGATCAGGAGACGTGCAGATGGGAAAAATCGTTGAGGTTTTTTTCTTCGATGCCGGAGGCGGCCATCGCACCGCCACTGAGGCTTTAATCGAAGCTATTGGGGATCGGTTCCCTTCTTGGTGCGTCAAAACCATCGATCTCCAGACGCTTCTCGAACCGGTTGATATCGTTCACCAGCTTACCAGGAGGCTTCCCTCGCAATTGCGCCTGCTGCTGCAACCTTTTGCGCCGGGGATCGTGGACGGGCCTTTTCGGTCCCAAGAGTTTTATAATGCGACGATACGGCTTGGACAGACTAAAAGCATTGGGATTTTGCTTTTTCTTCTTCAACATTTTATCGATTCAAAAGCCGATGCTATTAAAGATTTGCTTTGCAAGCATTGGCAAACTTCAGGCAAGAAACCGGATCTCGTCGTCTCCGTCATTCCAAATTTCAACAGGTTTATTTTTAACGCGCTGGAGACTGTTTTTCCCGGTACGCCTTATTTGACCCTCATGACTGACTTGGCGGATATTCCTCCTCGTTTCTGGATGGAAAATCAGGACCAATTTTTAATTTGCGGCACGCAGACAGCTTTCGAACAAGCCATAACAAGCGGTTTTTACGATCCAAGCAAGGTCTTCCGCGTTTCAGGTATGATTTTGAGAAAATCCTTTTATAGGGCCTCTCGCCTCAAGCGCGGCGATCTCGGACTGGATGAAGACCAGCCCGTGGCTCTTATATCTTTTGGAGGAAACGGTTCGACGGTTTCCGAGAAAGTCGTGGATCAAATTGAGATGGAAGCGCCTTTTGTTCAGACCATCGTTTTGTGCGGGCGCGATGCAAGACTTTTTAACGCCCTTAAAGGCCGAAGGCGCTGCCTTCCTGTGGGGTTCGTCGATAATGTTGCCGATTACTTGCGCCTTTCCGATGTTTTTATCGGCAAACCGGGGCCGGGAAGCATCAGCGAGGCTTTGCATGTAGGTTGCCCCGTGATTGTCGAAAGCAATGCTTCGACCATGCCTCAGGAAAAACCGAACGTCGCTTGGGTTCTGGAAAACGGCGCTGGTATTGCGGTCAAAAATCTTAAAAGCGATGTGGCAGAGGCGCTCGAAACCGTTATTGCCGACCTTGATGCTTATAGACACAACATCAAAACCAATATTCCAGAAAATCACGCTGTGGATGAGATCGTGGAAATTCTTTCCTCGATCGCCTACCCGAATTCCTGCCGGAACCTACTCCACACGGGAGCGGTATTCGCGGCAGAAAGTGATAAGCCCTTGGGAGGTTTGGGGGGTGTTAGGGATATGTTTTGAGGAGTCGCAAGAAGCTCGTTTTTACCCTGCCTCGGACGCAGTGCAGCGCATCGAGCGCCACTTTCGCCTCACGACCTCTGCCTTGAGAGGAGCTGCGGGTCTCGCAGAGAGCGCTCAAGGAACGGCATGAGGAGACATAGATGTCTCTTAAGTTCTTCGTCAACCCCAAGTCATCGTGCGCACCCTTTCCCTCCCACTTCAATGCGCGGTTCGACCACCGAGCTGCGCGAGTGGGATATATACGTTATGTTTAGTGGGATGTCAAGGGATATTTCATGATTTGTTGCGGGTTTTTTCTTTTATGGGATGGTTGGACTAAGGGGCTGATAGGGAAAGGCTTTTTTGTGTTGTGGGGCCAAAAAAAGAAGAAAATGGGATCCCCGCCTACGCGGGGATGACGGTTGGTATTGTTGAAAAATTGTTCTGTAAAGACATCGCTCCGCCTGCATCGCGGGATGACGGGGGTTGTTATGGGAGAGGGTGTCGCTAAAAATCGAGGGTGGTTATTGCGGAACTCCCCCTCCCCTGACCCCTCCCGCGGGGGGAGGGAAATTTCAGGACAGACTCTTATGCTCGCTATCGCGAGCGATAGATTCCCGCGTGCGCGGGAATGACGAATGTTGCTAATCATGGGGATGACGGGGGTTGTTGTGGGGAAGGGTGTTGATAAAAATCGAGGGTGGTTATTGCGGAACTCCCCCTCCCCTGACCCCTCCCGCGGGGGGAGGGGAATTTCAGGACAGACTCTTATGCTCGCTATCGCGAGCGATGGATTCCCGCGTTCGCGGGAATGACGAAAGTTGCTACGGAGCGTTCTTGATGACTTGTTGGGGATTTACGGGCTTGCCGCTTTGGCGGACCTCAAAATGCAATTGGGGAGACGGCACGTTGCCCGTTTTGCCAACTGTTCCGATAGTGTCACTTTGCGTGACGAGAGCGTCGCGCTTGACCAGCACGCGGTCGAGATGCGCATAGGCGGTAACCAGGTCGCCCTGATGCTTGATAAGGACAAGATTGCCGAAGCCTTTCATGTCATTCCCCGCATAAACAACCGTGCCGGGAGCGGCGGCTACGACGGGCGAACCTTTGGGCGCACTAATATTAATGCCGTCGTTATTCATTCCCGATCCTTTGGGACCAAAAGTCGAGAGGATCGGACCTTGCACCGGCCACTTGAGCGACGAACTGGGAATCTCTGGCGCGGTGAGCGCAGCAGATTCGGGTATTTCCTCAGCGGGTTGCTTTATTGATGTGGGTTGGGACGGAGGTTCGGCAACGACGCTTGACTGTGCGCCAAACATTCCTGGCGCGGATGATTGAGGAGCTGAAGCCGGAGCCGTGTTTGTCGGCGCAGAGAAAACCGGGGGCGTGATTTCTTGAGATGAAACCGAGGGCGGCATGATCGGCGCGAGGTTTGTTTTTTCGACGGGGGCCATGGGCGCAGCGGTGGGCGGCGGGAGGTCGCCCGAAAAGCTCGATCCCCCCGCAGGGAGCATCAGGCTTTGGCCCCGACGGACTTCGAAGGGCGGCTTCAAGTCGTTGAGGACGATGACCTCGCGCATAGAAACATTGTGGTCTTGAGCGATGGAGTAGACGTTTTCCCCCTGCTTAACGGTGATTGTTTCGCCAATCTGGATTCCTGACCGGTTCGGAAGATGTGGCTCGGGGGGACGCGTGAAGGTGCAGGCGGAAAGGACCGCAATGAGAACGAACGACGCAAGGACTTTATGCGCGGCGTGGGGGAGAAATCTGATGCCGTGCAAACATGCGGCAATGGATTCCCGCTTTCGCGGGAATGACGATGAAGAAAACGTCATCCGATGCGCTCCAATCCGTTCATGTATTTGCGCAGCGCCGGTGGGACGACGATTGTGCCGTCGGACTGCTGGAAGTTCTCCATGATCGCAATCAGGCAGCGGCCTATGGCAATGCCAGAGCCGTTGAGCGTGTGCACGAATTCGGTTTGCTTCTCCCCTGCCCCGCGGCAACGCGCGTTCATGCGGCGCGCTTGAAAATCGCCGCAGACCGAGCAGCTTGAGATTTCGCGGAAGCGGTTTTGGCCGGGGAGCCAGACTTCGAGATCGTAGGTCTTGCGTGAGCTGAAGCCAGTGTCGCCAGTTGCAAGAACGACCGTGCGGAACGGAAGTTCGAGGCGCTTCAGGACTTCCTCGGCGCAGTTCACCATGCGTTCGTGCTCGGCAAGCGACTGGTCGGGCGCTGTAATGCTGACCAGCTCGACTTTGTAGAACTGGTGCTGGCGGAGCATCCCGCGCGTGTCCTTTCCGGCGGAGCCCGCTTCGGAGCGGAAACAGGGCGTGCGCGCGGTGAAGCGCAGGGGAAGCTTTTCCTTCTCGACAATTTCATTGGCCACAAGATTGGTGAGGGGGACTTCGGCTGTCGTGACAAGCCAAAGGTCTTCCTTGACCGGCGCGCGGCGCATTGCGCTCGCAACAACATCCGCAAGGGAGGCTTCGCCCTTCTTGAGTTTTTCGATGTCGGCCGCTTCGGCGTAATTCAGCGCCTCGCGCAGGAGGTCCTCGCGCGATTTCGTGCGGCCCGCAAAAAACATATCGTCGGCGAATTTGGGCAACTGGCCAACGCCGAACATGATTTCATCCTTCACCAGCAGTGGCGGCGAGACTTCGAGATAGCCGAATTCTTGCGTGTGCAGGTCCAGCATGAAGTTGCCCAGCGCACGCTCAAGAAGCGCGAGTTGGCCTTGCAGGATCGTGAATCTCGCGCCAGAGAGCTTCGCGGCACGTTCGAAGTCCATCATGCCAAGCTTTTCACCGAGTTCGAAATGCTCTTTCGGCGTAGTGATTGCGGGGATTTTGCCGAAACGGCGCACTTCCTTGGCGTCGCTGTCGTCCTTGCCCGGGGGCACTTCGGGAAGAAGAATGTTGGGAAGAGATGACAAAACCGTTTGCAAGCGCGCGGCATGGGTCCGGTCTTGCTCTTCCAAAAGGGCCAAGCGGTCTTTCATCGACGCGACCAGCTTCATGATCTCGTCTGCATTGCCGCCTTTGCGCTTGATTTCGCCGATCTGCTTCGACGCTTCGTTGCGCTTCGCCTGCAACTCCTGCATCTCTGTCTGCGCGGCACGCCGTTCGGCATCCATTTTCAGAATTTCGGCCGACATCGGCTGCAATCCGCGGCGCTTCAGTCCTTCGTCGAAAGCTTCAGGCTGTTCCCTGACAAACTTAATATCGTGCATAAATGTCCCCTACTTTTTTTCCACCCATCGTGCGCCAAATATGGAAAGTTCGTAAAGCAGCATCATTGGCAGCGCAAGGCTAATCATGCTGATAAGGTCCGGCGGCGTCAGAACTGCCGCCACAAGGAAGATCAATACGATAGCATACCGCCTGAAAGAGGACAATTTTGTGGCCGAAAGAACCCCTGCACGCGCCAAAAGCACAAGAAATACAGGTAGTTCGAAGGCAAAACCAAAGGCAAAAATCACCGTCATCGATAGCGAAAGATATTCGCTGACCCTCGCTTCAAGCTGAATCGGCAAGCCTCCCGTCATGGCTGGAACTTCAAAGCTTAAAAAGAATTTCCACGCCATCGGAAAGACAACGTAATAGGCCATCGCCGCGCCCATCAGGAAGAAAACCGGGGTGGCGATGAGGAATGGGAGAAAGGCGCGGCGTTCGTTTTTATAAAGGCCAGGGGCGACGAACATCCAGAGTTGAGAGGCGACCACCGGGAAAGAAATGAAACAGCCGGTCCAGAAGGCGAGTTCGATGTACGTGATGAACGCCTCGCTGAGGCCTGTGTAGATCAAGCGGCGGTGTTCTTCACCTGAGGCTGCGGCCAGCGGGCGGACAAGAAACTCGTAGATGTCCGAGGCGAAGGCATACGAGACGATAAATCCTGCGAGGATAGCGGCTAGAGAATAAATCAGCCTTTTTCGCAGTTCGATCAGGTGTTCGAGAAGCGGCTGCCGCGTGGGGTCAGGAATGTCAGGAAGCGGAGTCATTCGGCGGACTGTGTTCTTTTTGCTTTAGTTTCTCCGCAATTTCGGCTTCGTAGGATACTTGCTCGAAGGCGCGGTGGAAGTCTGCTCCAAAGCGGCGCGCTTTGCGCGCCCATTGGCCGACCGTGTACATGACTTTTGGTAAATCTTCGGGGCCGACCGCGACGAGAGCTACCGCGCCCACGACCAGCACTTCGGTCCAGGACAGGTCCAGCATCTTATGCGCTCGGCGGCGGTAGCTTGTCGTCGCTTTTGGCCTGGTTCGGCGGAAACTCGCCGTTAAGCCCCGCCTTGAAGTTGCGCATGCCTTTGCCCAAGTCGCCCATCACTTGCGGCAACTTGCCCGCACCGAAGACGACAAGCACGACGACCAAAAGCAGCACGATGTGCGTCAGACTTAATCCCATTGTTTTCCTCTCGTTTTGGAGGCTATTACTATAGCGGGTTCGATAGCGTGTGGAAACCCATGTTGCAAGCTTCTATCATACTTATCGGGGGGCCGACCGCTTCGGGGAAGTCGGCGCTTGCCTTGCGGCTGGCGCGCGAAAGAAACGGCAATGTTATCAACGCCGATGCAATGCAAGTATATGCGGGGCTTCCCATTCTGACGGCTCAACCTTCGGTGGAGGACAAGGCCAAAGCGCCGCATCTTCTTTACGAGGTGACCGATCCTGCCGAGGCTTCTTCGGCGGGGAAATGGCTTTCTCTGGCACAAGCCGCCATTGCGCAATCCCGCGCCGAAGGGCGCATGCCTATTCTTGTGGGCGGAACGGGGCTTTATTTCGAGGCGCTTTTGGGCGGGCTTGCAGATATTCCTGAAATTCCTGAAAGCGTAAGGACCGAGGCGATTAGGCTTTACGAGACAATGGGCGAGGAAGCTTTCAGGGAGGCTTTAAGCGCGCGCGATTCCGAGAGTGCCCATCGCATAGCCCGGAACGATAGGCAACGCCTTGTTCGCGCCTACGAGGTTCTGGCGCATACCGGAAAGACTCTTGGCGAATGGCACGCCAAGGATAGCGGATTCAGGCTTCAGGATTCAGAAATAGTGGAACGGCATTTACTGCTTCCGGACCGCGAGGAACTTTATGCCTCATGCGACCGGCGGTTTGAGCAGATGATCGAGCGCGGCGCGGTCGAGGAAGTTAAGCGGCTTATGGAGAGAAAGCTCTCGCCCGCCCTGCCCGCAATGAAAATTTTGGGGGTAAGAGAATTGGCTTCATATTTGCGCGGCGAGGTTTCGATTGACGAAGCCGTCGCGAAGGCTCAGCAAATGACGCGCAATTATGCCAAGCGGCAAATGACCTGGTTTAGGAACAGGTGGCGAGAGTAGCCGCAAGGTTTCTGTCTCACTTTTTGAACCTGCTTTTAAAACGGCCATAGTCGGCTGGGTCTAGTTCGACCGTTATGTGGGCGCTGGTTTTCGTGTCTCGGCGCTTCAGGATTTTGCCTCGGGAATGAAGCCACGACAGAGCTGCGCCGTCGGCTATATCTATGGTGAGATCATATTTGCGTCGGGTTGCGGAGAGGCGCTTTTCGATCAAGTCCCAAAGCTGCGGGATGCCTTCGCCGGTGGCGGCAGAGACGCCGACCATGCCGCCTTGGGCTTCCATGCGAAGGCCTTCGAGCGGAACCGCCCTGCCCGCTTCTTCGGAAGTACGTGCGGCATATTTGACGAGGCGCGCGCGTTCATCTTTAGGTAAAAGGTCGATTTTGTTTTGGACTTCGATCAGGCGTTCGTCTTCGGGACTAATGCCGAGATCGGAGAGAATGCTTAAGACCGCGTCGCGCTGGTTCTTCGTGTATGGGTGCGAGATATCGCGAACGTGGAGGATGACGTCGGCTTGGACGACTTCTTCCAATGTGGCGCGAAAGGCTTCGATCAGGTGCGTGGGAAGATCCTGAATAAAGCCGACCGTGTCGGAAAAAATAACGTCGCGGCCACCGGGAAGTTTTGCGCCGCGCATGGTGGGGTCGAGCGTGGCGAAGAGCATATTTTTGGCCATCACCTCCGCGCCCGTAAGCCTGTTGAAAAGAGTGGATTTCCCCGCATTGGTGTAACCGACAAGGGCCACGGTGGGTTGCTCAGCTCTCTGGCGAGCTTCGCGCTGAAGGCCTCGGGTGCGGCGGACTTGCTCTAGGTCGTGCTTAATGCGGGCGATGCGGTCGGTAATCAGGCGGCGATCGACTTCAAGCTGGGATTCGCCGGGACCGCCCATAAAACCAAAGCCGCCACGTTGGCGTTCAAGATGCGTCCATGAGCGGACAAGCCGCGACTTTTGGTAATCAAGGGCGGCAAGTTCGACTTGCAACTTGCCTTCCGCCGTTCGGGCCCGGTCTCCGAAGATTTCGAGGATCAGGCCTTCGCGGTCGATGACTTTGCATCCCATCGCCTTTTCAAGGTTCCTCTGCTGGACCGGGCTTAGAGGGCGGTTGACGATAGCGACGACAATTTGCTGCTCTTTTACGATCTGGGACGCCTGTTCCACCTGTCCTTCGCCCAAAAGAGTGGCGGGGACGATGCGCGAGAGATAAAGCGTTGCGGCGTGGGCGACGTTGAGATCGATGGCTCGCGCGAGACCTGCGGCTTCTTCAAGCGCTTCATCTTCGTCTGTTCTTGTTTTTTCTGATTTCAGGACGGGATTCAGTACCAGCGCGCGCTCGCCATGGCGGATACCCGATATGTCTGTGAAGGCTTCCGTCACTGGCGTCCGTTCTCGGGGTCGGCAAGCGTGACGTTCGCGTGCGGCATGATGGTCGAAATCGCGCGTTTGTAGACCAATTGTTCATGCGCCTCGCGGCGGAGGAGCAAGCAATTGTCGTCGAATGCCGTAACAACGCCTTGCAGCTTGACGCCGTTGACGAGAAAGATTGTCGCCGCGCCGTTCTGGTCGATCAATGTCTTCAGGAAGTCGTCTTGTATATTTTGTTTTTGACTATTCATGGTTCTCCTTTTAAGCGGCGGCGGTTGAGTTTATCAAACCGCAAGTTACCGGGATAGCGGTTTTGCAATATTTTTCAAATACTCCACGACAGCGCGACAATCGGGGAAGTGGATTTCGACGTTGAGACGTCGGGCCTTCTCAGGAGCGCCGATCAAAACCGGCGTGCACTCGGCATTACGGGCGCAGGCGACGTCGGTTTCGCTGTCGCCGATAAACCATATATCGGCACCGCCTTCAAGCCCGGCAAGGGTCAACGCCTTGTCCGCATGTTCGCGAGCGGGCTTGTCGCAAGGAGCGTCATGCGCGCCAACGATGGACGCGAAATATTTGTTCCAGTCAAGGTGAACGGCTTCCTGCCGCAGGTGTGTTCCTGATTTGTTGCTAACGACCATGGCCGGAATGTTATTTTGCTTAAGCCATTCGAGAAGCTCAGTTGCGCCGTGGGCTTGGTTGATGCCCATGCGCTCGCGAACCTTGACGAAGTAGTCGTAATACTCCCCCCAAGCCTGCTCCCATTTGTCGCCGAACCAGTCGGGAAAGGCTTCTCTGGCGGAGCGCGTGCAATTGGCGAGGATTTCCTCCCGGTTCCACGTGGGAAGGCCGTAGCGGGCACGAGCGAAATTGACCGCTTCGGAGATCGCTCCCCAGCTATCGACCAAGGTGTTATCCCAGTCGAAGATAACGGCGCGGGGGAAAATGCTTGTCATAAATTCAATATAGCCTAGCGGCTGGCACAGCCACAATTGCAGCAGCAGCTCTCGCTTAAGTTGTAAAACTTTTTGTCGTCCTCGCAATACGCCCACATGGCACAGGGAGTGGCTTCGAGTTCAAAATATTCCACCTTTTCCTTGATCGGGCCGCCTCCGAGCTTGCTGAAAAAATCCTGCGCGAGCTTCTGCTGATAAAATGCATGAGCGATGGTGATGGCCTTAATATGAGTTTCTGCGGGGGTTGCGCCCACGGGAAGGCCGAGCTTCCTGAGATAAGATTCGGCTTCCTCGGCTTTGACAAGGTCGGTCGCAAAGCGCTTGCTTTTGCCCATCGCGCCTAAAATGTCCGCTTCCATGCCGTGTCCATGACCGTGCTCATCGACGGCGCAGTTGCAGGCATATGCGTTTTTCATGCAGCCGCAGTTCCCGTGACCGAGAATAACGAATTCGCGTACGCCAATGTGGGCCGCATAAGTTAGCCAATTGATTGCATCTTGGCTCAAGGCTTCAGGCGTCCCCTGCTGCTCAAGCGAATTGCCGATATTGCGATATCCAAAAACAACGCCAGGGCCGACATTGCAGATTTGCTCGATGGGGTCGCGAGAATCGGAACAATAAACATACGCTCTTAAGGGCTTTTGACTGGCATGAAGCGACGGATTCCTTGCGTAATCTTCATTAATTTTTTTCATCCCTTCGGGGATGCTTTTCTTGAAGTCATGGGCAGCAGTAAGGGCGTCGGAACTCATGATGTCTTCTCCTTCCAAATCGATTGTTCGGATAATGCGGGCGGACTATAGCATTGCGGGACCGAAGTTCAACGGTATTGGCGTTTGATGCTGCGGATTGAATTCAAAAAGTTGTCCTTTCCGAATTATTCCCTTTTTGAGTCAACGCCTGAGCCGCTTCTTTCAATCCTGTTGAGAGGTCCTCGTTGTCGCGGAAAGTATAAGCGCCATAACTGATTTTTGTGTCAGACCGCCCTATTTCAGCTAATTTCTGCCGAAGAGCAATCGACAAAGTCTCACCCTTGCGCCAAGCATTGGCGTTGTCACAGCGCATGAGAAGAATGCCGAATTCTGAAGGCGCAAGCCTACCGATGATATCCGAGCTGCGCACTCCCCGGCTGAGGGCCGCCGCGATGGCTCGAAGAGTATCGATATCAACGCCCTTTTCATCGATTCCTTCAAAATCGAGATAAAGAATGCTTGAAATACCGCCATAGCGCTCATCGAAAGCAAGCATCCGAGCGACTTCCCGATTGAAATCGTCGCGGTTAAGAACAGCGGATTGGCTCTGGTCTTTTTCCTGTTCGTAATGCCGAAGCTTTTCCGTCAACTCCTGGTTTCTGGTGCGCATGGCATTCCAGATACGCCTTTGTCCGGGCGTCAGGGGGGCATCGGCTAATTCATCAACCGAGAAATCAAAAACATCCGGCATTTTAAACCTCACCCGAAAGACGCATTTTCTCGATAAAGAGATTAATGCCTATATCCTTTTTGTGAAAAACAGGTTAAAAAGTCTGCGTCTTTTCCAAGAGAACGGATGAAATAAATGGTTGAGAATGTAGTCAATCCTGTTCTTAAACCCGTCGTCGCAGTTATTATGGGCAGTCAGTCGGACTGGGAAACCATGCAGGCGGCTACGAAAATCCTGTCCGAGTTCGGCGTTCCTTTTGAAGCTAAAATCATGTCTGCGCACCGGACGCTTCCGCGCTTGATGGCTTATGGAGAACAAGCTGTTGCCAAAGGCCTTAAAGTCATTATCGCTGGTGCTGGAGGAGCGGCCGCTCTGCCGGGAATTCTTGCCGCATTAACCACGCTGCCTGTTTTGGGAGTCCCCATTCAAAGCAAATTCCTTGACGGTATGGACAGCCTGCTTTCAATGGCGCAAATGCCGGGGGGGATTCCGGTGGGCACGCTTGCAGTTGGAAATGCAGGCGCGAAGAATGCCGCTTTGCTGGCAATTTCGATCTTGGCCTTAAACGACCCTGCCTTGGCAAAAAAGCTTATAGAATGGCGCTCTGCGCAGGCTGCAACGGTTCCAGAAATCCCGATGAACGGCAAAAAATGAGCATTTCCTGGCAAAGTCAACTAAGTATTTTCAACGACCTTGACGAGAGCCCCTTGAAAACATAAAGTCCCGGCTCTTTCGGCGCGGTGGCAGAATGGCGATGCAGAGGACTGCAAATCCTTGTATGCCGGTTCGATTCCGGCCCGTGCCTCCAAGAGCTTTTCCGGCGATACCTGAAACGTCCGAAAAGCGTTGGAAAGCCCACTGGACGGTGTGGGGGAATTTGCTTATTGTGTTTGCCTCACCTCTCACACACGTTATCTTCCCATGCATGTTCGCGTTTACTGTCCCGCCAGATCTGTCAGTCAATCGGGAAGCTCCTTCCGCAATTGGCTTGTTGAGCCGGAATCTATGACTCCCCGCCTCCCCGAGCCTCTCATGGGATGGGCTCAAACGTGCGATTCCTTTGCTTCGTTGCGCGGCGCACTGAAATTCAATGACAAAACAGAAGCATTAGCTTTCGTTCGTGGTAAGGGCTGGGAAGTTGTCGTTACCGAGGCAAATGAAAAGCGAATAATCCCCCACAGCTATCTAGACAGATTCCGCATCGTTCGCCCCGAAGATGAGGAACGGGCATCAGAAGGAAAAAACATCCGGAAGTAGTATTCCTCCAATCTTCTGCGAACAAATTAGGCTCTAGCGCCGATGGCATAGCCATCAGTAGAATGATCATGGTTTTACTCATCTGTTATCTGGTTGCGAACGGACAGCCTTAAGTCCAGACATGTTGATGCGGTATGGCTGGCCATCCTTTGATGAAATCAGGCGTTTCTTCTTAAGTTTTGCGAAGACAGATAAAGTGCAGTCAACCAGCACATACCCTTCGCGGGTATAGCATTCGACGGCAGACACGCGGCCTTTCGCATCGCGGTAGTGCACGATACGACCGCCCTGTGCGAGGACGTGAAGAGTCCTTTGTTCCAATTTGGATATGTTCATGTTGAAGATCTCGAAGCAGCAATCCGTTGCACAAATCGGACAAGCATCAACGATGCCTGCCGATATTTCGTACAGGTCGATAACCGCAGTCCCATTAGGACTTCCGGTTATCGGATTACTGCAATCTCCAACATACAACCTCGAAAAGATGCGTTCCCTACTAAGGTAGGTTGATACAGTATATTGAATAAGCCTCAAGACATCAACAAAGACGTTTCCCGCGCTTTTGTTGGTGGTAAAAAAAGGCCCTTCTTCAGTGAAGAAGGGCCTTTTTTAGTGCTTTCGGTTAATACCGTGCGTTCAGCGAGAAGTAGATTCTTGGGCTGTCGCGATAGTCTGTCTGGTCATCATCCGGAGCCATCAAAGGAACGTCCAGTTCAATGGTCCCCGAGAGGTTCTCCGTAAACTTAAAGCGCGACCCAATAGCCCACGATGCGAGGCTCGTGCTTTGGAGTTGCGAGGAGCCGGTAGCCCTCCGCCACGCCTCTTCAATATCGAATGAAGTATAAAGCTGATAGGAGTCGAAGTAAGGCTCATCTACCAATCCATCGTACCGGAACTCGACTTTACCGCCAAGGCCACTATCGCCCAAAGCTTCCGACGGGTCGAACGCGCGACCGTAGTCTGCTCCACCGAATGAGAACTGTTCGTCGCTCAGCAACGCCTGGAACGAATACTGGCCAGTCGCCGAGGTCAGGATTGAGAAGCCATCCTCAAGCGGTTGCAGGCGCGACACATCGAAATTGACCTTCGTGAAATCGGCTTCCGCCGCAGGGTTGGATCGGCTCAGTCCCTTGTCTGTGGCGTCAAAAATGTTTAACCCTTGACTGATGGCGACATCGACAGAGTCGCTACCCTGCATGGTATCCAAGAAGTTGTAGGTTGCCCCGGCGCGCAGCACTCGCAAACGGTCGCGCGTCAAGGTCTGGCCCGAAAACATATCGATGCCTGTGTTGCGCACATCCATCAGGGCGCGGACGACAAGGGACTGCTGCCGCAACCGCATAAATGGATGGCTGATTTTGAGCTCAACGAGGTCTGAATCACCCTTTAGATCCAATGGCTTTAGCCAATCCCCCGGTTGCGTATGTGTATGCGAACCGAGCAAGGTAAGCTTGGTGCCCTCAGGATTCAAAATCTCGTCATGTTGCAACTCGGCAAGGAAAAGCTCCTTCCACGGGTTGACCGTCATAAACCTGACTTGCGTATGGTCGTAAGAATTGAAGATCGAATTGGCGCCAAGGATGACCGTATGCTGGAATGGCCCAATGGTTTTGCTGCCACGATTGTCGAAGGTATACGAAGCCTCATATTGCTTGCGTCGAATTGTCAATACCAGCTCTGCGGCTCCGAAGTTCGACGTCGATGGGCGGATAAGACCGGTGATGGTGGTTCCGGGCAAATCGTTCATCAATAGCATATAGCGCTCCAAGCTAGCCATGCGAGTGGGGCGCTGCGAGGTGATCCTGGCGGCGTAACTTTGCAGACGGGCACGTTCCTTGTCGTTGCCTATATCGCCTTCGTACGAAACATTGCTGATGTAACCCTCGATCACACGAATCTTCAGCTTGCCTTCCGTTACATCCTGCGCGGGGACTACGGCCTGTGTCAGGATATAACCGTTGTTGCGGTAAAAGCTTGTGATGCGGCTCGCGATAGTGCGAGCATCCAAGAGCGAAATGGTTTGGCCCAAGAGATCCTTGTAAGCAGACTCCAGATCCTTAGTGCCATAAACCGTAGCGCCTTCCAAAACCACTTCTTTCAGCGCGAACTTGTTTGCTTCAAGTTTTTGGCGCAGCGCTTCGGGAAGCTTTTGGCCTTCGACGGGCGGAGGCACTTCCAAATGCAAGCGGGGTTGGGACTCCGGCATCTGCGGAAGGCGTTTTTCGATCTGTCCCGGCTGAGCTGTGGAGGGCACTGTTTGTGCCTGAGCCGTTGCTGCTATAGCGAGCGTGCCCAATAGAGGAAGAGCAGATAAAAAACGGATAAGGGATGAGCCACTGCGGCGATGAAAGATAAGCATCGATGTGTTTCCTTTACTTATGGACTAAAAAATACGTAATTACGTACATAAAGGCATTGTTGGCATTTTATAAAATTATAAAGAAACTGTAAACAAAAGTTTTGTTCCATAATAATTCTTTACCATTTTGTAGTCATTATTTGTTGAAAGTAATATAAGAAAAGTGTCTGGAAAGGAATTTTTGTGTTGATAATAAAACATTAAGGCTTCATATTGCTTTAACAATCTGTTAAGCTTTCATTCAATCTGAAAAGCATATTGGAGCCATAAGCATGACCAATTATAATTCGCGCTTTGTGAATGGCGTTGCGAGTCTTTTGACCATCGCCTGTTTGGCTGGACCTGCCCTGGCGATTGACGCAAACACAACGCCTACCGGAGGAACTGTTGTAGGGGGTGCGGCGGCGGGAACCATCTCCACCGATAACGCCACGCACACGCAGACAGTTACGCTGAATAAGAAGAACGTAATTGCGGATTATACAGATTTTAGTGTTGGCTCTAACGCAACAGTAAATGTTATCGATACAGTAGATTCCAATTTTATGGCGCGTGTGGCCCAAGGAGGGCCTGCTTCGCAAATTGACGGCGCCATCAATGCGAAGGGCCGCGTCTGGATTATCAATAACCAAGGCATTCATTTTGGTCCCACAGCTAAGGTAACTGTCGGAGGCTTGGTCGCAAGCACACTCAAGCTTGCCGATAGCGACGATAACTTCATCAACAACACGAACGGCAAGTACCGCTTTAAACGTGCTTCATCCGATCGTCCCGGAGAAATCCGTGTCGATAATGGTGCCGAAATCACCGCTACCGCAATGCAAAACGGCTTGGTAGCAATGATTGCTCCGAACATCAAAAATGATGGTGCGATCACTGCTTACATGGGTCGTGTTGAGATGGGAGCGGGAGACAGCGCAACTTTGGCCGTCGATCCCTACGGCGACGGACTAATTAATCTGGCGGCAAGCGAGGATTTGTTAAATCGCTCGATTGAAAACAATGGCATTATTTCTGCCGATGGCGGAGCCGTCAAAATGAGCGTTGCGACAGTAAAGAATGTCGTCGATGGCCTCATCAACATCAACGGAGTCGTTGAAGCCGATACCGTGGACTCCTCGACCGGTAAGATTATACTTTCCGCCGACACCGTCGGCATTGGCACGACCGGTTCTAGCGGCGCTTTACTTGCGCGCGGCGATACGGCTAACAACGAAGTGGGCGGCTCGATCACCATTGAGGGCAAGGAAGTGTACCTCTGCTGCGGATACGTAGATGCCCGCGGCAAGAAGATGGCGGGCACTGGCCAAATCACGATCAAGGCAGACACGCTTTGGGCCGACAAGGACTCACGTATCAAGACCCATGAAAACGTGACAATTACCCCGCTGACGGACGGCACGGCGGTCAAGGTTGCGGAAGGAGATACCTTCGATCTTTATGATGGCAATCTGCATGTCTCGAAAGTCATCCTCAACGACATTTCGGCGGGAAGCATTACGATTGGCAGCACGACCAACACTTCCACGATGCAAGCGAATGCGTACAAATGGAAGTCCGATGTCACGTTGCAGAACGGTTCGGGCGATATTGAAATCAATGGCAAGCAAACAATGGGCCGCGGCAAAAAGTTTGTCGCCAACACGATTTCCGGCGACATGATCATCGGCACGACTGGCCAAATCGTTGCGACCCATACCAAGGATGACGCCGTAACACTTGCGGCCAGCGGAGGAAAGTTTGTTAACAATCGCGGATCGGACGCCATCGTTGTGAAGCCGGCTAAGGCGCGCTGGTTGGTCTATGCCAAAAATCCATACGACAACACCTTTGGCAATCTTGATAGCGGCAACACTGCCGTCTGGCATCGTACGTATGACGATGGCGATATTTCTCAGTCCGGTAACCGCTATATCTTTGCGTATCAACCGACGGCTACGTTTAGGCCTGACAATATGAGAAAGTACAAAGGCGTAAACTATACGGCGGAAGTTGCCAATGATACTTATAGTGTGACTGGAGTCATGAAAGGCGTTGATTATGCTTTTCTCGGAGACACCTATACAGGTCCGATCATTACCTCAAAGGGCGCAGATGCCTCGGCTGCCCCGGGCAAGTATGCGATAAAGGCCTCGGGCGTTACAGGGCTTGACGGATATAAGGTTGTCTACCGTAATGGCATTCTTAATGTTATTCCGAACGACGCCGATCCATATGATGCGCAAAACCGTACAAAGGGTACGGCAAGAAAAGGCCCGATGGGAACGCTTCTTTCTATTGTGAACACCAATGCGGTTCCGGCGGGAACATTACCTAACCTTCCTGACTTGGCTCCTGCCGCTGGCGGAAACACGACGCTGGCAGACCTTGCCCCGCACGCAGGTGGCACCACGGGCGGCAGCAGTATCACCCCCCTGATCCAGTGCACCGAAGCGACGCCCTGCGACATCAATCAGTAAGGAGCGATAGCGAAATTAAAGCGCCGTACCAAGCTGGTACGGCGCTTTTTTGCATGATAAACGGGTGCAGCCAATTTATTTTGCTGTAGCAGTTTGTGAGATAATATTTAAAGACTCACCATTCAGAGCTTAATACACCTCCCCGTCTGCGCGGGGACGACGATTGCCTTGGTTGAACAAATCCTTCACCGATCCACTTCGACCGCAAGACATCCCCGTGTTCGAGCTTCCGCCTTGATGCAAGGAAGCGTTAACCGCTCGGACGCTAAAGCTCCATGCTTATCCCCATAAAGCGCAAAGTAAATTCAGTCCTCACTAAGAGCCTAGCCTGTTCATGATCTTGAAGGTTTCAAGATATCATATCTGTAAACATTTATTATTGCTGAGCCTTTGTTGAGTCATGTACCGCGCAGATCCCCGTTTTCACGAGGACAGGCGCGTTGCGATGGATTCCCGCGTTCGCGGGAATGACGAGGGTTGCCAATCATGGAAATGACGAATGCCAATCGCGGAGATGACGGAGATTCAAATTAGCATAAAGATCATGAACAGGCTCTAAGAGCTTATTGTTTCGATTCTTGGGGCGGCGTTGCGCCTTCGGGCGCTGGCTGCGGCACGAAGGCCGGGATTGTGCCTGGAGGAATCTTTCCGACAGGGAGAACCCGCGCAGCCGGAGCCGACGCCGGTCGTGTTTCCGTGTCGGGTTGAAGCGCGGGAGCTGCTGTTTCAACAGGCTTCGACGGCTCTGAGGCGGAAGCATCAGGCGCGGAAGCGGCAGCCTCCGGTTCCTTTGCTGCCACGGGCTTGCCGTCCGGCGTTACAACGATTCCCTCAGGCGTTGGCGAAGGGGAATCTTGCGTCGGCACCGTATTGATGGCCGACGGAATTTTTTCGACTTTGGGTTTACTGGGCTTCTTGGCCTTTTTGGGCTTCTTCTTTTCGACTGTATCGAAGGACTTGGACTCCGCAACCTTCTTGGCGATTTTCACGCCACCGCCGTTGCGGTGCGCTTCGAAGCTTGTGCAGCCTTTGATGCCTTGGAAGAAACCGCTGAAAGAGTCATTGCCAGAACCGAAGCTTCCGACAATGACCGTGTTGAAGTAGCCTTTTGGATGCTTAAGCCATTTACCCGGGTTTATCAGAATTCTCTTCGAACCCTTGTCGTACTGGCCATATACCTCGTATGAACCTCCGGGAACGGCGCGGTTTTTCTCGGTGGGATAGAACTTGAACGAGCCTTTAAAGTTCTCACCCCGTATGGATCTTATTTCCAAGGTTCCGCCTGTGTAGCCCTGCTCACAGGTATAACCGCCGATCCATTTCCCTACAGGCGAAAACTTATCGTTCACGCCCTTGACCGATTTAGATCGGATCAGCATCATCGTGGCGGGAGGCGGAGGCTCGGTCGCGAGCGGAAAAACCTCGACAGATGGAGACAGACCCGGCGTATGAGTGGGAAGGATCGGTTGGTTTGTTTCGCACAAGTTGAGTACCAAACCATGGTCGGCGGCGGACCACAGGAAGATGAAGTGCTTTATGGGACCATCGGCGGTAAAAAGCGTGATGTCCTTTGCTTGGTTTTTGACGTTTTCGGGGGTCACAAGGTACCCGGCGGCGCTGAGATTTTCGACGGTCCCCTTGAAGATGGCGTTAACGCGATTTTGCTCGCTTTGATTCATCCGCCAACCATAAGCTTCCATCTTTCCGCAACTGCGGCCTATGCCGCTGCTGACGCCTAAAAGCGCCATCTGGAAATTACGCTCGACCGGAAGCTTGAACGGCGGATCTTCAAACCTGACGCCCGTCAACTGAGAGCTTTTGGCCAACTGTAAATCCGCCCCTTGCGCTTGCGGCGCGATTCCTGAAACGGCAATAGCCAATGCTGCAACCAACGCCAGGTTCGTTGAACGGAGTTTCTGGGTCATATTTGTTAATCCTGTCACGGACATGCGCGAATCGCGCGGAGAATCCCAAAGCACTATGCCGTTCCAGGCGTTTCGGCGCAAGCGGGTATAACGAACGGAATATTTCGGCGTGTTATGGCAACGAGAATTAGACAACAAGGGTATAGCTTAAGGACGGCAGGCGAGAAGCCCGTTTAGTGGACTGCGTCAGCTAAAAATACGGGAATGCTTTTCTTGCGCCCCCCTCCCTAACCCTCCCCGCGAGGGGGAGGGGAAGACTCCTCGGCCATTTCTCGACCATTGAGCTGACGCAGACTACTAGCCTGTTCATGATCTTGAAGGTCTCAAGGTGTCGTATCGAGCGGAAAGACTCTTTAAAACATTTTCAATTGGGAATGCCACCACATTCTTATGCTCGCTATCGCGAGCGATGGATTCCCGCGTTCGCGGGAATGACGGAGATTCAAGGGCTTAAATCATGAGCATAAAGATCATGACAGGCTCTTAGGGCCGTGTGACCTCACGTTGCAGGGAGGGGAGCATTGTATCGAAAGAAACGGTCTCTATCGGAAACATATGCCCTGCCCTTCCCTGCTTCGTTTGTTATGCCCCTTCGTTGTTCACAGAGGCGAGGTCCACCTTGACCCCCGGCCCCATAGTGGACGAAAGGCTGATACGTTTCACATACGTGCCCTTCACGCCAGCGGGACGCGCCTTTATGATGGCGGCGATAAACGCCTTGCTATTCGCCAGAATGTCGGCCTCGGAGAAGCTGACTTTGCCGATACCGGCTTGGACGATGCCCGCCTTTTCCGCACGGAATTCAATCGATCCGGCTTTGGCGGACTTTACGGCATCGGCCACATTTGGGGTCACGGTGCCAAGCTTGGGGTTCGGCATCAGGCCACGGGGCCCGAGGACCTTACCGAGCTTGCCGACAATGCCCATCATATCAGGCGAGGCGATGACGCGGTCGAAGTCGCTCTTGCCGCCCAAAATAGCTTCGGCCAGATCGTCAGCGCCGACAAAATCGGCTCCGGCGGCTTTCGCGGCATCGGCTTTTTCGCCCTTCGCAAAGACAGCGACGCGAATGCTCTTGCCGGTACCCGCGGGCAAAGAGACAACTCCGCGAACCGTTTGGTCCGACTGTTTGGTATCGACGTTGAGATTAATCGCGATTTCGACTGATTCAACAAACTTGCGCGCGGCCTGCTTGCTGTTTGAGAGAACAAGCTTGACGGCTTCCTGCAAGGCATAGGCTTTGTTAGCGTCGACGTTCTTGGCGATGTTGCGAATTTTCTTTCCGCTCATGTTACTTCTCCACAACCGTGATGCCCATCGACCGGGCGGAACCGACAATCATATGAGCGGCATGCTCAACATCGTTCGCGTTAAGATCGGCCATCTTTTTCTCGGCAATTTCGCGAACCTGGGCCATCGTGATGGTGCCGACTGTCTGGGTGCCGGGGGTGTTTGCGCCCTTCTGGATCTTCGCGGCCTTCATGATGAAGTACGAATTCGGCGGCTGCTTCGTGATGAAGGTGAAGCTGCGGTCAGAAAACGCCGTGATGACGACCGGGATGGGCATGCCTTTTTCCATGCCTTGGGTCTTGGCGTTGAATTGCTTGCAGAATTCCATGATGTTGAGGCCGCGCTGACCGAGCGCGGGGCCAATCGGAGGCGACGGGTTCGCCGAACCTGCGGGAACCTGAAGCTTGATGTAGCCGACTATTTCCTTAGCCATGCTGTGCTCCTGTTTGATAAATAAACAAACGCCTAAACGCGCCTGTGGCGCGCAAAAGCAGACCGATGTGATGGGAAAATCGCTATCCCCTGCCGCGTTATTCTGCGGAGCGTGGTGCGGCTTCTTTGGGGTATCGTTTGGTTAAAGAACGCCTTCCAGACCTGTTCACGTACGGATTTTTAGGGGAAAGCGGGGGAAAAGTCCAGATTTTTCGCGAGATTTTGCTTTTATTAACCCATAACTCGGGCTCACTTGTGTC
>JAQVZU010000112.1 GCA_028708035.1 Alphaproteobacteria bacterium | reverse complement strand
TCTCGGGCCATGCAGCCCAGTCGTTCAACGACGATCAGCGCAAGGAAATCGAGGGCATCATCTATGAATACATAACGCAGAAAAACCCCGATGCTCTTGAAGCGGGATTAATGAATCTGCAGAAACGCAAGCAGGGAGAAGCCGAATCTAAAATAAAAGAAAAGATCGGCACCGAGAAGCAAAAGATATTTAACGATCCTGACACGCCGTTCGCGGGAAATCCCAAGCCCGCCGTAACCGTTACATGGTTTTATGATTACCAATGCGGTTACTGTAAGTCTTCAGAAGACGCCTTGGGAAAAATTCTGAAAGAAGAAAAGGACGTGAAAGTCGTCTATAAGCAGTTCCCAGTCCTGGGGCCCAGCTCAATGGAAGCGGCCAAAGCGGTCTTGGCCAGCGCGAAGCAAGGCAAGTTCCTCGCGTTCCATTCGGCGTTGATGGGGAAGAAAGAACATTTGACGAGCGATTCCATCTATCAGACGGCGAAGCAGGCCGGTGTCGATGTTGAAAAACTCAAGAAGGAAATGGCCGACAAGAAATATGACGAAGCCTTGTCTGAGATGGTACGTTTAGGCCAAGACTTGGGCGTGCAAGGAACGCCGTTTTTTGTCATCAACGACAGCTACTCACCGGGCGCTTTGCAGTACGGCGACTTAAAAACAATGATTGCGGAGGCGCGCAAGGGGAAAGCTCCTTAATCGCGCAACAAAAGCTGGGGTAACGATGAAACCCGTTTTGGTTCTTAATGGCCCGAACCTCAATATGCTTGGGGTTCGCGAGCCTGAGAAGTACGGTATGGCTACGCTCAAAGATGTCGAGGACCTTTGCACCAGGATTGGGGAAAAATTCGGCCTTAAAGTCGAGTGCCGTCAAAGCAACTCCGAGAGCGGGTTGATCGATATGGTTCAAACCGCTCGCGAAGCCAACTCGGCAATTATTATTAATGCGGGAGGCTACAGCCATACCTCGGTGGCGCTTCTGGATGCTTTAACCTTAACGGAACTGCCGATCGTCGAGGTCCACATCACAAATATTCATGCGCGGGAAGAGTTTAGGCATAATTCCTATGTTTCGCGCGCCGCGACGGCAACTATTTGCGGATGTGGAATCGACGGCTACGCCTATGCTATGAACACGGTAGTTAAGTTGATAGAAGAAAAGAGAAAATTTAATGCCTAAGACAAGTAAATTTGACATAGATATCGCCGCGATCCGAAAATTGGCAAAGCTTTTGGAAGAAACGGGCCTCAGCGAGATTGAATACGCGCAAGGCGACAGCAAAATCCGCTGTGTGGCCCGCGCAGATGTCATGCATCTGGCGGCCCCCGTCGCAGCTCCTTCTGCTATTCCCACGCCGACGCCAGCACCGCAAACCGAACCCCCACCCGAGCAGAAATCCTCTGGCACCGCCATAACGTCGCCAATGGTCGGTACAGCCTACATGGCTCCCTCGCCGGGAGCAACCCCGTTCGTTAAGGTAGGCGACAAGGTCAAGGAAGGAGACACGCTTCTTATTATCGAGGCGATGAAGGTCATGAATCCGATCAAAGCTACCAAAAGCGGCGTTGTTGGTTTGATCCTCGTCGAGGACGCAAAGCCGGTTGAATTCGGCGAAACGCTTTTGGTCCTTGAATAGGGTGCAAAGTGTTTGAAAAAATCCTCATCGCCAATCGCGGAGAAATTGCGCTGCGCATTCACCGCGCCTGCCGCGAAATGGGCATCCGCACCGTCGCCGTTCACTCGACAGCCGACGCCGATGCCATGCATGTCCGCCTTGCCGATGAAAGCGTGTGCATAGGCCCGCCTCCCGCAAAACTCAGCTACTTGAATATCCCTGCCATTTTGAGCGCCGCGACGATCACCGGCGCGGATGCGATCCATCCCGGAATCGGCTTTATGTCCGAAAACGCAAAATTCGCCGACATGGTCGAACAGCATGGCTTTACGTTCATCGGTCCCAAGCCCGAGCATATTCGCATCATGGGCGATAAAGTTACGGCAAAGCAAACAGTTAAAAAACTTGGCCTGCCCACCGTACCCGGCTCGGACGGGGCGCTAAAGGATTTTGAGGATGCGAAGAAGACTGCGGATAGCATCGGTTATCCGGTTTTAATCAAGGCCTCGGCTGGCGGCGGCGGCAAGGGAATGAAGGTCGCCGCGAATCCCGACGAGTTGGAAGACGCCTACACATTGGCTCGCAGCGAAGCTCTTGCCGCCTTCGGCAACGACGAAGTTTACATGGAGAAATATCTCCAGCGCCCGCGCCACATCGAAGTGCAGCTTTTGGGCGACACTCATGGCAATGCGGTCCACTTTGGCGAACGCGATTGCTCAATCCAGCGCCGCCACCAAAAAGTGATCGAGGAAGCCCCCTCCCCCGGCCTTAACGCGAACGAGCGCCAAGAGATCGGAAAGAAAGCGGCGGAGGTTATTCGGGGTATCGGCTATCGCGGCGTCGGCACAATCGAATTTCTGTACGAACAAGGCCAGTTTTATTTCATCGAAATGAACACGCGCCTGCAAGTTGAGCATACGATCTCCGAGATGATTACCGGCATCGATCTCGTGCGAGAGCAAATTCGCGTCGCTGCCGGACTGCCTTTAAGCTACAAGCAGTCAGACATCGAATTCAATGGACATGCGATTGAATGCCGCATCAATGCCGAAAACCCGGAAACCTTTATTCCCGCGCCGGGAAAGGTTCAGGGCTACCATCCGCCCGGCGGCTTAGGCGTCCGCGTCGACAGCGCTCTTTATGACGGTTACCGCGTCCCTCCGCACTATGACAGCATGATTGCAAAGCTCATCGTTCATGGCACGAACCGCAATGAATGTCTGCTTCGCCTGCGTCGCGCGCTGGAGGAATTCGTGATCGGCGGAATCGACACAACCTTGCCGCTGCACCGCCGGTTAGTCGGAGAGCACGACTTTATTAACGGTGATTATGATATTCATTGGTTAGAGGAATACCTTGAAAACAAATAATCTCCTTAAAAACGGAGAGGGTAATCCGCTGAAGTCGGAGTAATCGGATTCAAAACGCAATCGCTCGCGGTGTGAGATAAAAATAAAGCTTAATCGTTTATGATCAATCCGCAGGTCTTCTACCTGCGCGCGTATCCAGCGCGACGGAGGCTCTCAAGACGCTCGGGTTGTTCAACCAGTTCTGAAGGGATCATGTCCCCGGCGGTCACACCGCTCAACTCTCTTTCCGCACGGCGCAAAAGCGGGGCCGCGTCGCTCTTAACCTGAAGAGCGTCACTGACTAGTCCGCAAAGAGTCAGATACGTGGTCGGTGACAGTTCAACTAACACTGGGCTACCCATTTTTGTTATGTCTTGCAAACAGTCATAGTCACCGTTTGCTAATGCAACATTAACCGGAAACGCCAAATACCGAAAAACTTTCATGAATAGAATGTCGAAAAAAGCCCATAAAACCAAACAAGTTACCGATATTTGGCAAGAACTGACCAGATATGGGTAGTTGTTAAATATTTTCACGGGATTACTTTTTGGGGGACCCGCCCCTAGCCTTGGCTAACTGTCCGGACGACATCATTATTCCGAGAGTTTTTCGGTCCGCACGCCATTTCTTGGAACGATGTCAACGCATGATTTTCCGGCTCTCCGCCGATCAATCAGGAAATAATGCCATACACCCCAGGGAAATTTATGCGGTTGAACCTGGGGATCGAATTCGTACAAATGGCAGTTTTCCACATCGGCAATCATGCAACCGTAATACGTGGCGAGCGCGTCGAAGACACCGCCGTGGGTAACGATCAAAGCGAGTTCATTCATTGCCAAAATGGCGCTAATGCCTTTCATTGCGCGATGAAGAAACGCATGGCCGCTTTCGCCGTTCGGGGGCTCAAGCCCTTGGCGAACTCTTTCCTGTACGACTTTCCAAGGCTCGCCCGCCCAATCTCCAAATGAACACTCGGCGATGTCTCTGTTTTCAACAAGCCTTGCGTTAAGAGAAGCGTTCATAATCCGCGCTGTTTCTCTAGCGCGAGAAAGCTGGCTATGAACAATGATTGTGGGGCAAAGCGATACCGCGCCAAGAATCTGCCTTAGGCCTTCGGCTTGGCTTCGCCCCCTTTCGGTTAGAGGCGTATCGACGGAACCGGCAGCCACGCCTTTCACATTAGCCTCCGTCTCGCCGTGTCGAACCATGTAGAATTTTTTGGGGGGCAACTCGACGGAACCAAAGACCATTAATCCGCTCCAATGCTCAAAAGTTTTATGACCGGACAGATTTCAGAAAATGGCCTACTGCCGCTGCGCCTTGCTCTTGATGAAGCACAATGAGTTTCGTGCCGATAACGGCGATGTCCACCAAGCCCGTTATCGCTTCGACATCTTCTTTTTCCTGAACGCCGAACCCAAGGGCCAACGGGAGGGATGTCGCTTCCCGGTATCTCTGGATCGTGGCTTTCAGTTCGTTGTCCATTGTGGTCTTGCTGCCAGTCACGCCTTTGCGGCCAACGCAATAGACCATGCCTCGGCACGATCTTCCAACCTCTTTAAGGCGTTCTGGCGAGCTTGTGGGCGGAAAAAGAAACACGCTCGCGACGTTATGCCTATCACATGCGGAAATGTATTCCGCGCCTTCCTCAGGGGGAATGTCGGGAACGATCAGCGCTTCGATCCCGATGGATTTCACCTTCTGAACGAACTTCTCGACGCCGTATGCGAAAAGAAGGTTGTAATATGTCATGAAGACAAAAATTGTATCGGGAAACTCCTTGCGGATGCTGTCCGCGAATTCAATACACTTTGTGGTGTTTGCGCCATTCTTTAAGGCTTGATCGTTGGCCTTAAGAATAACCGCGCCATCCCAGCTTTCCGAAAACGGGATTTGCATTTCGATGATTTCAGCTCCCGCGCCAACCATCTCCCGGATGACCTTCCGGTTTTCCTCGAACGACGGGTAGCCCAATACCAAATGCGTCATTAACAAAATGGGCTTCTGCTTACGCAACGCGACGATTTTATCTTCCAG
>JAQVZU010000111.1 GCA_028708035.1 Alphaproteobacteria bacterium | reverse complement strand
CGCATCGCTAAAATCCCGCATACGACTTACGCGGAACCATTCGTTGGAATGGGCGGTGTTTTCCTGCGCCGCACAGAATCGGCGCCGGTTGAGGTAATTAACGACATCAGCCAAGATGTCTCTACGATTTTTAGCATTCTCCAACGCCATTACGCGGCATTTATGGAGATGCTTAAATTTCAGTTGACCACGCGCGCGGAGTTTGAGCGGCTATGCAACGTCGATCCCTCGACCCAAACGGATCTCGAGCGCGCAGCAAGATTTCTCTATCTTCAACGGACTGCGTTTGGTGGAAAGGTTGTCGTCCGCAATTTCGGCGTGAGCGTCGCGGAGCCAGCGGCCTTCAACGTGACGCGGCTCGCGCCGATGCTCGACGAGCTGCACGAGCGCCTCGCTGGTGTTGTGATCGAGCGTCTTCCGTGGAGCGATTTTATTGCGCGGTATGATCGGCCAGAAACGCTTTTTTATCTCGACCCACCATACTGGGGTTGCGAGCGGGATTACGGCGACCAATTCAAGCGCGCAGATTTCGAGCACATGGCGATGCAGCTCCGGGGCATACGTGGGCATTTTATATTGTCGGTCAACGATGTGCCTGAGCTGCGAAAAATGTATTCCTGGGCATCTTTGGAGGGCATCTCGCTGACCTATTCGGTTGGCGGCGGCGAAAATACTCAAGAGGCAAAAGAATTAATCATATCACAGCGGCCAAAAGATTAATTTCTTGACGTTTAGTCTGTCCGACAATCTATGTGTCCATTTCCGACAAATTATGCGTCGCGCTACATGTGTGGCGCAGAACATGGGGCGAGCATTCTAGGCCGCAATCCTCAGCAAGCCGCGCAAACGCCTTCTTTACACTCCTGACGGCCTTCCTTTTGTACTTAATAACGTGGTCTGTCGTTCTGATCTTAAAAGCTTCCTGTAGGGCGTCAAAAACCTCGTCATTCATTGGAACCGTTTGACGACGTTTGTTGCCCCAAACGAACTTCCGACGGAGTGCGACGACAATTTTCGCGCCAAGTATATGACTCAAGCTTACGATGGAATTATCACAAGAATGGCGTTGCTGCGTCATATCATGGCAACTAAAGAGCAAGCATTTGAGATGTAAATGATCGTTAACCATTTAAGGAAGATCATTAAAAAATGGTCTTTTGCATCACGCTCGCGTTAATAATTTCCGATTTTGTCCCCCATTTTCATTAGACCCCTTGCATTTTTGCCGGTTCTTGTCTAGTTATGCCCGCGAGTTTAGGAGACTCTTTATCGTTTGCCGTCCCGACCGCGCCATAAAAAGGCCTCATTTGGGCGCATTTCGACAAGAGTCGCCGAAATAAAACCGAAGCAAGGCTTGCGGAATTTTGGCTCGAACTCGGTGCGGGTGTCATGGTGATGCCGGCCAATCTAGACTAAAGGATACAACTATGGCGACAGGTACAGTCAAGTGGTTCAACGGCACAAAGGGCTACGGTTTCATTCAACCGGATGCCGGTGGTGCGGACGTTTTCGTGCACATCAGCGCGGTTGAACGAGCCGGTTTGCGCGATCTTCGCGAAGGCCAGAAGCTCAGCTACGAGTTGGCGACCGAAAAGGGCAAGACCTCGGCGACTAACCTCAAGCTGATTGACGCTGCCTAATTCTACAAGCAGTCAAAGCTCATAGGGCGGCAGGACAACCTGCCGCCCTTTTTGTTGGGAGCCGCTACGGTTTACTTTCTTGCCCGGGAGACTTCCTGCGCTGGCGCATTTCTTCGCGCATGCTTTCCATCTTTTCATGCCAAGCCTTGCGTTCTTCGGCAAGCTTTTGGGACTGTTGGTTAAGGTCCAGAGGAACCAGCATTCCCCATGCTCGGCCGCGGATGGCTCAAATCGCCGAGAAGCTCTCGCAAAAAAGTCTTTTTCTGGCCGAAAGTGGGCGTTTCGCGGCCCACAGGCGAAGCATCTGCCGCTTGCGTGACATCAAGATTTTTGACCGAGGTGACAATGCCAGTGTCGTCAAAATCAATTTCGATGGCCTGCTGTTTAATAACGTCCGGGTCAAGAAATGAATATTGCTGCGTCTCGCGCCCGATGTAATACCAGATTTTTTCATCGAACGTGCTGACGGATGTAGGTGACCCAAGCTTGGAAGCAACTTCTTCGCGGGTGGTAATTCCTGGTTTGATTTGCTCGAAGACATCCTGATCGAGCATGCTTCCACGATTGGCAACCGTCGGAGCGCAAGAAACGGCGAAAATGAGGAAAAAAAGAGGAAGGAAGCGATTTTTCATGTGAAAAGCTGCCCGAATTCTGTACCTTGTTGGCATTAGAGCACGGCTCAATCAGATAGAACCTCCGCGAAAACGGTCCGCCCCATCTGAACGAAACATACCTTAGGCAGAAACTCTTGCCAAGGCTCAAGAGTAAACAGAATATTTATCTGAGCGAAGATAGAAGAAAATGAACGGACAAGCTCCCGAATTCTCGCGCCTTATCAGCGTATCGCGCCTCCCGCCGAAAGGCGTCGAGGAGGCGCTCGAAGCCAAGCCTGTGGAGCGTGCGGCGCTAGCCAAGCGTTTCGGCCTTCTGGAGCTTCCAGTCCTTAAAGCCGATCTCACTGTCTTGCCGGATTCTCAAGCCATTGTTGTCTCAGGCACAATCCGGGCAGAAGTAGTCCAGCGCTGCGTAGTTACCCTTGAACCAATACAAAGCACCCTCACGCTTAAGGTAGATGTGATCTGCCTCCCCGAGGGTTCCGGCCCCCTGCCTTCCGACGAGCTGGAAGATGAATTCGAGTTCTTCTCGGAGGGGAAAATCGACCTTGGCGAACTGGTGGCCCAGCAGTTGGGCGTCAACATCGACCCGTACCCGCGCAAGCCCGAAGCCACGCTAACCCAGACCGAGTTCGGAAGAAAAACCGAATCTCCAAGCCCACTGTCCCAACTCTCAAAGGCCATAAAGGCAAAGAAAAACAAGCAAAAGCCATAGAAATCAGCCATCGACCCGCCCTATGGCCATCAACCCCAAGTTTGCCACTTGCATCCCGGCAAAAAACGCTATAAGTAAAAACGCGTCGCGCGTTGACCGGCTCGGCTGGAACGCGTTTTTTGTCTGATATTGTTGTGAGTACCGAATTATGGCCGTTCCTAAAAAGAAAACGTCGAAGTCCGCCCGTAACATGCGCCGTTCTCACCATGCGCTCAAGGCAACGAATTCGGTCGAATGCGCCAACTGCGGCGAGCCCAAGCTTCCACACCATGTTTGCGCGGCATGCGGCCATTATGATGGCCAGGCCGTCATTAAGTCCAAGAAATCGGCTTAACGCGAAGATCGCGTTCTCGCATACAGGTATGGAAGAAGTCTTCTAAGCCCTTCCTCGGGGCGAATTGTCTTCAGTTGCGGGAAATTCATGACGGTTAGTTCTCTATCGAAACCTCTTGTCTTGGCGTTGGATGCGATGGGGGGTGATTTTGCGCCGGATATTGTCGTGCGGGGCGCGGCAAAAGCGCGGGAAAAATATCCGGAAACAAAATTCATTTTCTTCGGCGATGAAACGAAGGTATCGCCACTTTTGGCCTCGTACCCGGGACTTAAAGCACATTGCGAATTGAGGCACACGCCGGAAATAGTGACTTCCGATATGAAGCCTTCGCACGCGTTGCGCCAAGGCCGCAATTCAAGCATGCGGCTTGCCATCAACGCCGTTGCATCCGGCGAAGCGAGCTGCGTCGTTTCGGCCGGAAACACGGGCGCCTTAATGGCAATGGCGAAGTTCGTTTTAAAAACATTGCCCGGCATTGACCGTCCTGCGATTGCAACCTTGATCCCCACACAGAGGGGCGAAACGGTCATGCTGGACCTCGGCGCGAACATTGAATGCGACGCCGAAAACCTTGTTCAATTCGCGCTCATGGGAGCGATCTTCTGCCACACCATTTTAGGACGAACGTCCCCCACCATCGGCCTGTTGAACATCGGCACCGAGGAACTGAAAGGCCATGACGAAGTTCGCATCGCGGCCTCGATTTTGCGCGACAGGCCAATGCCTGGAAAACTGATCGGCTTCGTCGAAGGCAATGACATCACGGCAGGAACAGCAGACGTTATCGTGACCGACGGCTTCAGCGGCAACATCGCGCTAAAATCCATCGAGGGCACGGCGCGCCTGATCTCGCATTTTCTGCGGCAAGCGTTTGAATCGTCGCTTCTCGCGAAAATCGGCTATCTTCTCGCGCGCGGTACGCTGTTGCGGCTTAAGAAGAGGGTCGATCCGAGACGCTACAACGGCGCAATGTTCCTAGGCTTGCAAGGCGTTTGCGTCAAAAGTCACGGCGGAACCGATGCCGAAGGCTTTGCAAATGCAATTGGCGTGGCGCACGACCTTGTAGTCCATGGATTCAACGAAAAGATCGCGCAAGAGCTGGCGACGCAGTATGGCCTGAACAATGCACACGAGCACGGCGAGGCACTATGATTCGATCTGTAGTTTTAGGCTGTGGGTCTTACTTGCCGGGACAAGGCCTTTCGAACGACGCGCTAATCGCAAAGCACGGCCTTGACAGCAACAACGAGTGGATTGTCCAGCGCACTGGCATTTCGCAACGCCACATCGCCGGAGAAGGCGAAAAAACGTCGGACTTGGCGACAAAAGCCGCGCAAGAAGCTTTGAAAGACGCGAATGTCCCCGCAGTTGAAATCGACGCCGTGATTGTCGCAACGACCACCTCCGACGACATCCTGCCCGCTGTCGCGGCGAGGGTTCAGGCCAACCTCGGCATGGAACGCGGATTTGCATTCGACGTCCGAGCCGTATGCTCAGGCTTTGTTTATGCTCTGACGATGGCAGACAATCTCATCCGCTTGGGCCAAGCCCGGCGCGCGCTGGTCATCGGCGCAGAGACTCTTTCCCGCATCATCGACTTCAAAGACCGGGGGACGTGCTTCCTTTTCGGCGATGGCGCAGGCGCGGTCGTGCTCGGAGCCGAAGAAGGCCAAGGCACAAACGCCGACCGTGGCATATTGACGACCGCGTTGCATTGCGATGGCCGCATGTACGACAT
>JAQVZU010000110.1 GCA_028708035.1 Alphaproteobacteria bacterium | reverse complement strand
AGAAAACTTACAGGCTCGATTTCCAAGTCGCGCTGCATGGTGATCTTTATCAATCAGATCCGCATGAAAATCGGCGTTATGTTCGGAAACCCGGAAACAACCACCGGCGGCAACGCCCTCAAATTCTATGCCTCGGTTCGCCTTGACATTCGCCGCATCGGATCGATCAAGGATCACGAAGCTGTTGTGGGCAACCAGACCCGAGTTAAGGTCGTCAAAAACAAATTGGCCCCGCCGTTCCGTACGGTCGAATTCGACATCATGTACGGCGAGGGAGTTTCGAAAGTCGGCGAACTCATCGACTTGGGGGCACAGGCAGGCGTGATCGAAAAATCGGGCGCATGGTTCTCTTATGATGGCCAGCGCATAGGCCAAGGCCGCGAAAACGCAAAGACATTTCTTCGTGAAAATTCCTCTATCGCCGAAACCATTGAGCAAAAAATCCGTTTGAACGCTGGCCTGGTCGCCAACGCCATGATGGGCGCGACCGAAACCGAAAGCGAACCAACCGAGGAAGAATAAACTTCTTTTATAGAGAAGCCCCCTTATCCTTTGCTTTGCGGTGGAGAGGGGGCTCTCATTTTTTTAAAGGCAAAAGACAATTTAGCACTTCGTTGCCATGGCAATAACGAGCGTTTGGCGTCACAACGAAAAAGGTTATCCGCATCTGCTAGACAGTTAATCTCGCGGCGAGCCAAGGCGAAGGTATTCACACACAGAAGAATTTTTGTTACTTTGAGGTTTAATTTCTCATTAAAGGCTTGCCATGCCGAAACACTCTTTAGGTAAGTCGGTTCTTCCCGAAAGTACGCAAGATCTAGTTTCATGGTTTTGTAAGGCAACGGAATCTTTTTTTACATACCCGTTGAAGGGATCGCATTGGATCGCATGGACGGCGCTGGTTTTCTCAGCCTTGAAAAGTATCGATTTTATTTTGCTCGGTCGTCTTTTTGACCCTGATAATTATCTTTATCTAGTACAGGCGATTGACCTTCTAAACGGACAAAGCTGGTTTGACCATATTCAACATCGTATGAATCCACCAGAGGGCACATATATTCACTACTCAAATTTCCTTGTCGGAATTTATGCGGCTTTTATTTACATCCTTCTCCCTTTTCTGGACTCCTTTTACGCAGCGCTCGCGACGTCGATCATAGTTCCGCCGTTATTTTTTTTGGCGTTTCTGTTTGTCTTGCGTTGGATCGCCCGTACGTTTGTCGATAAAGACTTGGGAGATGTAACGGCCTATTTTGCGATTTTGTCGCCAGCTGTTTTTTCCCGCTTTCTTGCAGGTCATGTTGATCACCATGGAATTGTGGCGGTTCTCGTTCTTATTGCGTATGGGGCAATGCTTTATTCCTGTTGCCGTTCCTCCGCGCGTGTATCGATTGTGGGAGGACTCGCACTTGCTTTTAGCCTTGTTTTAGCGCTTGAAACCGTGTCGTTTGCGCTCCTTTTCAGCATATGCCTCGGCACAAAGGCTATGATAGATGGTGGGGATGCCGCTCATTGCGGCGTTGCTTATAGCCTTTCCCTGTTTCTTGGTTCAGCGCTGCTTCTCCTAGGCGTGCGCGCTCCGGCGCATCTATTTGACGTCGATTTACTGGCTTATTCAGTTATTTATGTCATCCTAACCGCCAACATAGCCTTTTGTTTTGCAGGGGTAGCTCTTGCCAAACATAGGCCAGTTCGCGTGCGCCTTTTTATTGGCGCGACGCTATTCGTTTTGACTGCAGGCGTATTTTTTTTCTTCTTTCCCGAATTAGTTCACGGACCTTACGGAGGAGTTGATCCAGGCGTTAAGAAAATCATTTTTTCGACGGCCTCAGAAGCATGGCCAAGTTTTTCGCAAAATTTTGGATTCCAACGATTTGCCAATCTCTTTTTCTATATAGCTGCTTTAACCGCTAATGGGATTTTACTTGCTCGGGCCGCTTCGCGAGATGAACGATGGCTTTGGGGGATTAGTTTCGTTGTTTTGGGATCTAGCATAACGCTAGCAGGATTCTACCAAATCCGGTTCAATATTTATGTTTATACATTTAGCATTTTTCCTTTAATTGCGCAGTTTAAAAAATGTTGGGAGGCGAGTTTGGCGTCCGGATCTCAAAAGGGATTCTGGGCCGCTATATTTTGCTTGCCTGTTATTTTTTTCTTGTCCGCTTTCAGCCCCAAAAACGACGAGGCGCGTCAAGCGATGAACGACTTTAAGCCAACGGAAGAAGGTTGCGACATGAGAGCATTGGCCGCGACGTTAAACGATCCGCTTGGGTATGGGCGAACGCCACGGATCATCATCAATTCGCTTAACGAAGGAGCCGAACTTCTCCTGCGTACCCCTCACTCGGTTCTTTCCGCTCCGTATCACATGAATGTGAGCGGGAATCTGGATGTCCAACGCTTTTTTTTGGCTCGTGACCCCGAAGAGGCCAAGAAAATCGCGCATCAACGCAATGCATCTTTTGTGGTTTTGTGCAGATTTCCCCAACAGCTTAAACCCTACGAGGGCATTAATGGTGACGAAAAAGGAAAGGTTTTTGTAGACCGCCTCATAAGTGGCGACATTCCTGCTTGGCTCAAACCCGTGCGAGCGACTGCATTTGGCGATAACTTGTTATTCGAGATAGATCTGTCCTTAGAGCACGATGAGATTAAGCGTGAGCATAACCCGAGTTGAAGGGAGTTTGAATTTTCGGCTAATCTGTTCTGCGGGATAGGACTGATCAGCAGACAGGGGGGTGATTCTTTGTCCCTTCAAAGGTGCTTGAACCGCTGACTAAGGCGACCAAAGACGATGCTTGTTTGAAAGCGCTATTTTCGTCCTATTGACTGGGCCAATTTTTCTGCAGTTTGCCTGGCGGATATATGGGTTGTGTCAACTTTTTCTGTGTCCATACTTTCATATAGAGGCAGCCGCTCAAGGCTCCTCATGATCGTATCTTGCTCAACTATTCGGCTTTTATCGGCCAATAGCCGTTTCTTAAGAGCCTCCTCGGAGCAAACAAGGGTAAAAATGTGCAATTCGAATTCAGCATCCCCCAAAGATAAAAGAACGGAGTCAATGATAGACTTTTGGTGCATTACCCAACAAAAAATGACTTGCTGAAAGATGGAGCAGCTCAGAAAGCTTTTCAGCACGCATGCGATATTGTCTTCGACCATTTTTCTGGTCTCATCGTTTATTACCCAAGGATTCATCGTCCAGCACCAATCGCCGTCCAGTAAGGCGCTGTGCGGCAGTAAAGCCAAAAGCTCTTTACAAGTTTCCGTTTTTCCAACACCCATTGTGCCGTTGATGAGAAGCCGTTTCTTCAGAATGGCCTCCCTTGCTCGAAAGCCTCCAGTTTTTCGGAAACCCATAATGCCGAACAATCAACCGATTGCACTGCCCACGAACAGAGCTGTTACAGTTGGATTAAGGCGGAACAAGTGTCGCAGAACTGGGCTTGATGCGCAATTGAGGAGAACATCTTGGCAGACGTGCCCGTAAACCACGCTTGAGCGCCGATCGACAACACTTCATCAAATAGCGCTTCGCGGCGAAAAGTATCAAGATGCGCGGCAATATCGTCCAAAAGAAACAAAGGTATCATATGGCGTTGGTCCGACAAAAGCCGGACATAAGCAAGCATCAGCGCAATCATCAGCGCCTTTTGTTCGCCTGTCGAGCATAACTCGGCAGGGCAATCTTTTGCGGCATGGACGACCCGCAAGTCGCTTCGATGCGCGCCTGTTGAACAATTCCCATGCTGCGCATCCTGATCGCGCGATGCAGCAAAGGCACAGCGTAACGCGTCCTCGACAGGAAGAGCGGGTATAGTTTCAAGCATATCTTCCGCCGTGCCGCGCACTTCGATTTTGGCTTTGGGAAAAGCATCGCCACCTTCCGAAATTCCCGTACGAAGGCGGCGAACCAAGTGTTTACGGGTTGCCGCAATTGCGGTCGCTGATTGCGCCATTTCATTTTCCAATGCAGCAAGCCATGCAGCATCAAGCGTTCCTTCGCGCAGCAATCGCAATCGTTCGCGCATGGCTTTTTCGTAGGTCAGCACGCGCATCCCATGAGCCGGGTCAAAACTATAGGCTAAGCGGTCCAAAAACTTACGGCGCAAGGACGCTCCCTCGGCAAGCAAACGATCCATGTCCGGCGTAATCCATGCCATTGCGATATGATCGGCAAGCATGGTTTGGCTTCGTACGGGTTTGCCGTCGATATACACCAAGCGGCGTTCGCCTTCGGAATCATTGATGGCATTGTCCTTGCCCGTACCGATGCGCAAGGGCCCGGCTTCAGTGCGCAATTCAATAGAAATTGCCCACGGCTCGGATGCCGCGCGGTTTTGCAGATCCGCAAGTGGCGAGCGACGAAGCCCCCTGCCGGGGACCATCAAACTGATCGCTTCAAGAAGATTGGTCTTGCCACTGCCGTTGGGCCCGGTCAGGACCACAGGCGCGGCTTGCACATGTAAACGCGTGTTTTTATAACTTCTGAAATTGGAAAGCGTGATTTGTGAAACGGAAAGAGCTTCGTGGTTCAGAAGGTGGGGTTCAGACGTTTCCGCAGGTAAAGGTATAATTTGAAAGTTTTGCGCCGTCTTAGCCTCCGGCATAATTAATCATTCCTGTCCAGAAACGTTCTAGCTTGCGTAGAACATCGCATGTGCTTGCGAGTTCTTCGGATGATATTTTTGCGTTCGACAACGCAACAGCTTGACGATCAAGGCTCTCGCTAAGGCTTCGGTGCAATTCCAATCCCTTTGGCGACAGCTTGACGCGGACCGAGCGCCGATCGTGCGGCGAGCGTTCCTGTACAAGGTACTGGTTTTCAACCATCTTTTTGACGTTATACGAGACGTTTGAACCTAAATAATAACCACGAGCGGTCAGTTCACCCACCGTTAAATCGTCAACGCCAATATTATACAGGATCAGCGCTTGCACGTTGTTGATATCTTGAATTCCCGCGCGATCAAGATCCGTCTTGATGACTTCGAGAAAATGGCGGTGAACGCGTTCAATCAATAGAACCGTTTCGTAATAGGCATGGTGCACGATAT
>JAQVZU010000035.1 GCA_028708035.1 Alphaproteobacteria bacterium | reverse complement strand
CTAAAGCGCACGTGCCGATTGTAGTCGACTTGGGGGAGAATCATGCGGATAGCACAAATCTTGGCATTGGGACTCATTTCGTTTTCATTGGTCGCTTGTGCAAATTCGCCTTACCCCGAAGGGAAATCGATCGCTGACGTCCCTGCTCATGTGGATGTCATTCAACTGAGACCCATCCAAGCTTTGGATGGCATGACAAGTGCGGAAAAGTCCAAGCTTCCCGAAAAGAAAGCGGAGCCTTCCCAGAATGATTTAGAGGCGATCGATATCGTCAAGAAGGCTGTCGTTAGCCAACTCACAAACTATGGCTATAAAATCGTTGAGGACAACGAGAAAGCTGATTTGGCTTTGCAGTATTACGTGGATTACATTCCCGAGTACGGGCTCCTCATAAATCGGACTGCCAGTGTTTCCGCTTATGCCCTTTTGCCCAACAGCGACGAAATCCTGTTCAGACAGATCAAAGTAGACGGAAATAGAAATGGGCTCATCGGCGCCTTGTTTTCTTCACGCGACGGGATGCTTTCCGGCGTGGCTTCTTCTGTGACAATCAAGACGGTAGAAGAGCTGAAAAAAGGAACTAAGGAAAATATATCTGTGAAAACCGCAAGCAAAGAAAATGAAGGGTAATCATGCGCAAACTATCAACATCACTTGTCCTCCTGGCTGTTCTTGGCGCTGTCGCAGGGTGCCGCAGCTATTCACCCAATGAATATAACCCCGCGGGCATGCAACAGGCGAACAAGGTCGATCGCGCCGTTGTGAAAAGCTTCCGCGAAGTTGACGTTAACGATCCTTCTCTTGGCCTTGGTACCGCAGCGGGAGCTGCGGCAGGCGGAATCGCAGGGTCACAAATCGGCCAAGGAGGTGGTAATGCTGCCGCCGTCCTCGGCGGCGCGCTTATTGGCGGGGGGCTTGGTTATCTTCTCGATAGAGAAGCCAGCGCGACAAAAGCTTTTGAATACATCCTGGAGAAAAAGGACGGAGACCTGATCACCTTGGCACAAAAGGAAGATGCTCCGCTGGCTGCCGGGACGCGTGTGCTGATACTTTACGGAGTTAAAGCGCGCATCATTCCCGATACGACAATAGAAACCCTGCCAGCGACAGCTCAAAAAGCTGCCAATTAGCCATTCTTAAGGATGTCTACGCGCGATGCCAACGCCCAAGACGCAAGCATTTTTAAGTGTTTGCGTCGTGGCGCGGTTGGCAAAGGGCGGGCCAGCGTTCGCCAAAGTCTTCGATGATGCCATGCCATTTTTTGTCGAGTTCAAGGCGGATGCGGGAGTCTCCGGCGAAAATGAAGTTCAAAACATTTTCGGGCTCAAGGATAATCGCCAAAAGATCGAGCATAAGCTCGTCTTTGCTTCCGGAACTAATGCCGTGCGTGCGGACGCTTTTAACGCCCTTGATCGTCATTGCGCAACAGATTCGCTCGGTCCCCTCCTTCTCTTCGCGGCACAGGCGCTGAGCGACAAAGACAAAAACGTTATCTTCTTCCTGAAAGGCGATGTCGCAGAACGGAACGATTGCGTCCTGCAAAACGGCTGAGACGACTTCGATGTCTTCAGCATCTTCCGCGCGCAGCTTCAGGAGTTCCGGGGTCATGCCGCCGCCTTGATGCGTTCCATATCGGCGCCGCACGCCGCAAGCTTTTCTTCAAGACGTTCATAGCCACGGTCGAGATGATACACGCGATTGATAATCGTGTCGCCTTTCGCCGCCAAGCCCGCAAGAGCAAGCGAAACAGAGGCGCGCAGATCCGTGGCCATGACTTCGGCTCCGCGCAGAATTGGCACGCCGCGCACCAGCGCCGAGGAGTTATGAATCGTGATGTTCGCGCCCATGCGGCGAAGCTCGGGCACATGCATAAAACGGTTCTCAAAAATCGTCTCGGTAATCATCGACGCGCCTGAAGCTATCGACATGAGCGCCATCATTTGTGCCTGAAGATCAGTCGGAAAACCGGGAAATGGTTCGGTCATGATGTCAGCGCCCCGAAGGATTCCAGCGCACTTGACTAAAAGGCCCTCCGAAGTCTCGGTGATCGTGACGCCCGCTTCGTTAAGAACAATCGCGGCGCTGTTAAGGTGCTCGAGCTTCGCGCCGATCAATTCAAGCTCGCCTTCCGTTATCGCGGCAGCCATCGCGAAAGTTCCCGCCTCGATGCGGTCCGGCACGATGGAATGGATCGCCCCGCGCAGCTTGTCTTTGCCCGTAATGCGCAGGCGATCAGAACCGATTCCGTCAATTTCAGCGCCCATCTTGACGAGGCATTGAGCCAGATCGACGACTTCGGGTTCGCGCGCAGCGTTGACGATGGTAGTCTCTCCTTTCGCAAGCGTAGCCGCCATCATCGCGTTTTCAGTGCCCGTGACCGTAACGGTCGGAAAAACAATTTCGGCTCCACGAAGGCCGTGCGGGGCGCGCGCGTGGATGTAGCCGCTATCGAGTTCCATTTCAGCGCCGAGCTTGCGCAACGCGCCCATGTGCAGGTCCACTGGACGCGAACCGATGGCGCATCCGCCCGGAAGGGAAACGCGCGCTTCGCCTGTGCGCGCAACGAGAGGCCCGAGAACAAGGATGCTTGCGCGCATTTTACGGACGAGATCGTACGGCGCTGTAATGTTGGATACGTTAGAAGCTTTTAGCTCCATCCGGCGACCCGTTCGTCCTGCGGCTGGCATTCCATTAAGCTTGATGTCGACGCCAAGCTGGCCCAAAAGGCTCGCCATTGTAACAATGTCGACAAGATGCGGGACGTTCGAAAGCGCCAGGGGTTCATCAGTCAGAAGGCTCGCCGCAAGCAATGGCAACGATGCATTCTTCGCACCGCTGATGTGGATTTTGCCTCTAAGTGTTTGTCCGCCCCTGATGCGAATACTGTCCATAGTTCCTGTTATCCTCCGGCGCTGTTCACGCCTCTTTTTTCGTTTCAGTCTTGGCCGCGCGCTTTTGTTCCTGCTCCTTACGTTTGCGAAGGTTTTCGCGCAAAGCCAAGGCCGCCCGCTCTTCACGAGTGAGCGTTTCGGGCTGTTTGTCGAGAGTCGCTGCCATGCCCTTATCTTTATAAGGTTTTGGCCTAGGGCGCTAGTATCAGAAATCGGAAATCGAAAAGATGAAATTAACTCTTTTCCTTAGCAACTGACGGCGCTATCGTTACGCGCTTTCATGATATGGTGAAGAATCTTTATGCGTACTCTTATTGTAATTCCGGCACGTTACGCTTCCACCCGCCTGCCGGGAAAACCTCTTGCGCTGATCGCGGGCCAAACGATGCTTCAGCGCGTGGTCAGGATTGCCAATGCCGTCGCACGCGGAAAACATGACATTGACGTTATCAATGCAACCGAAGATGAGCGCATTGCCAAGCACGCCCTGGAACTTAACGTTCGTTATGTAATGACTCCGGCCTCCTGCCCCACCGGAACCGACAGGGCTCAGGCGGCTGTGGCGCAGGTCAAGGTTCAACCGGATTTTGTTTTGAACCTTCAGGGAGATGCTCCTCTCACACCGCCTGATTTCCTCAACGCAATGATCGACGCCTTCGCACGCGAGCCCGCCGACATGGTGACTCCCGTAACACGGCTAAGCTGGGACGAACTCGACAAGCTTCGCGAGAGCAAGAAGACCACGCCGTTCAGCGGAACCACCGTGGCCTTCGACGAGAAAACCGGATTAGCGCATTGGTTTTCAAAGAATATCATTCCAGCCATTCGCAAGGAAAGCGAAATGCGCGGACAATCAGGGCTTTCCCCGGTATGGCGGCACATCGGGCTATACGGATACCGGAGAACGATGCTTGAGAAATTCGGAAAGCTTCCTGAAGGAAAATACGAGAAGCTTGAGGGGTTGGAACAGTTGCGCGTAATCGAGCATGGGTACAAGATCAAGTGCGTGCCGGTCGATTATGCCGGACGCGCCAATATGTCCGGTGTGGACAGTCCCGAAGACATTGCGCGAGCCGAAGCGGCGATTGCCGAGTATGGAGAACTACTGCCATGACGACGACGCTTTTGGTTGCGCGGCATGGGAATACCTTCGCGCCGGGAGATGTTGTAACGCGCGTCGGGGGCAGGACGGATTTGCCCTTGGTTCAAAGCGGGTTGGAGCAAGGGCGCAAACTTGGGACCTACTTGAAGGAACACAATCTTGTTCCGGATATCGTTTTTTGCTCAGGCTTAAAAAGAACGCGGCAGACGGCGGAACAGGCATTGGCGGCTGCGGGAGTGAAGCGCGATATTCACGTCGTACAGCTTTTTAACGAGATCGATTACGGCGTTGACGAAAATAAGCCAGAGGCGCAAGTCGTCGCGCGCGTCGGAGCCGAAGCGCTTAAAGCTTGGGACGAAGACGCAATCGTGCCCGAGGGATGGCAAGTCGATGTCGCCGGGATTATTCGCGGGTGGATCGCATTCGGAAACGAGATCGCAACCGCATGCCAAGGGAAAAATATCCTTGTGGTAACAAGCAACGGGATTGCCCGTTTTGCACCTCATTTGACGGGGGACTTCGAAGGCTTCAGAAGGCAGAACAAGCTCAAGATCTCGACAGGCGCGTTTTGCGTTTTCAAACATAACGGCAGTTGGAAAATCGAAAGCTGGAACATAAAGCCGTAGGGATTTTTTTCGGTGCTGGCGTTTTTTTGGGCCGTTGTGTAGGGTACCGACTCAGGTTTGCATAGGACGAGCGAAAAAGGCAGGCCTGCGACTTTTATCACCGGTAAGAAGTAGGCGCTTATGCAAAATGTCATGGCCTGGATTTCGGCTCATTTCAGTTTATGGACTTTGATTGGGCTGTTCGGCCAAGCGATGTTCATGATGCGTTTCGTCGTTCAGTGGATCGCCAGCGAAAAGGCCAAGCAGAGCGTTATGCCCCACATTTTCTGGTATTTCAGCCTTGGCGGAGGGTTGATCGTCTTCGTGTACGCTATTCATCAGGAAGACCTCGTGTTCATGCTGGGGCAAGGACTGGGCGTTTTTATCTATCTTCGCAACATCTACTTCATTCGTAAACGCAGACATCCCGCCAATGCCTGAGCGCAACACCAAACTGAAACGCGCTTTTTTTCCAGAAAATGGAAAGAAGCTTGGAGGCGCTGCGTATGCGTTTCTTTTTCTGCTTTGCATGGCGTTCTTTCTGCCGGGGATTGCTTCGCTTCCGCCGACGGACAGAGACGAGTCCCTGTTCGCTCAAGCAACGAAGCAGATGGTGGAGACCGGTAACTATACCGACATTCGCGTGCAGAAGGAGCCGCGCTACAAAAAGCCTATCGGAATTTACTGGCTGCAAAGCGCGGCTGTGGAAATATTTAATTCCCGTCATCTCGATCAGATTTGGGCGTACCGCATTCCTTCGTTCGTCGGAGCGACTGTCGCTGTGCTGATGACGGCGGCGCTGGGGGCGCTGCTGTTCTCGCCGCAAGCCGGAATTTTGGCGGCAACGATGCTTGCGTCGTGCGTGCTGCTTAATGTTGAGGCGCGGCTTGCGAAAACGGATGCAGCGCTGCTTGGGTGCGTTGTGACGGCGATGTGGGCCATGGCTCATGCATATCTCGGAACGGCGACGCGATGGAAGATTCCGCTAACATTTTGGACGGCGATAGCGCTTGGCATTCTTATTAAAGGACCCGTGGTGTTACTTCCGGTGTTCGGGGTTTTGATTTGGACGCTCAATACCGAAGGGAGCATTGCTTTTTTTAAAAGGCTCCGGCCCGCGGCGGGTTTTCTTTATGCGGCAGCGCTTGTAGCTCCATGGTTTGTGGCTATTTCGATGCAAAGCCACGGCGAATTTATGCAGCAATCGGCGGGAAACGATATGCTTGCAAAAATCTGGCAAGGGCAGAACCGGGGTATCCTGCCGCCGGGGCTTCATTTACTTGCATTTCCAGTTTTGTTCTTCCCGTCTTCGTTGTTCGCGGCGTTCGCTTTGCCTGACGCTTGGAAGAACAGAGCCATTCCAGCGGTAAGGTTCCTTCTGGGCTGGATTGTGCCGACATGGATCGCGTTCGAGATCCCGATGACGAAGCTTTTGCATTACACGCTGCCTGTGTACCCAGCCCTTGCGCTCATCGCGGCTAAATTCTTGCTTGATGGCTTTCCGTCGATTAGCGCGACCAATAAGCGGGCTTTTGTCGTCGCCTGCGTGGGAATATGGCTTTTGATCGGGGCGGTTTTTGCATTCGTATTCGCGGCCCTGCCGACATTTACGAACAAGGACGTTTTCATCCTTCAGGTCGTTGCTGGCGGAGCGTTAATGGTTGCTCAGGCCATTGCGCTAGCAGCTTTTTTCGACAAGAAGGCGCTAAGCGTGGGAATTGCGGCTGTGGCGTCGCTGTTTTTCCTGACGACAACGATAGCGTATTCCCTGCCCCGGCTGAATCACATCTGGCTTTCGAGAGACGCCGTTAAAGCGGCGAATGAGATCTCTCCTTGCTCAAAGACTCAAATCGTCGCATTTGGCTACAAAGAACCGAGCTTGGTGTTCAGTGCCGGGACCCATACGATCATTGCAGCATCCGCTCAAGAAGCCGCCGATGCGATGAGACAAGACAGGTGCCGTGTGGGCCTGGTGGCGGCGAAGAAGCGGGAGGAATTTCTGAACGCCTTCGGACCGCAGCCGCCACTAGAAAAAAGATCCATTGACGCACTGAATGCCGGTCGTGGAAAAAAAATGACGTTGAGCCTCTTTGCCTTTCCGGAAACGCCATGAAAATAAAAAGATTATGGATTGGCGGGATAAGCGCATTTCTGCTTCTTGAGGCGGCGCTGGTTTGGTATGCGGATAGGCCAATTGCGGAATATATGAAGGCGCTCGACCAGTCCGCGCATGGGCTTATCGATTTTTTTCGAAGCGTCACAGATCTAGGAAAAGGGGCCGTGTGGCTTTGGCCTTGCGGGTTGGTGGCGCTGGTTTGCGGGTTCGTTTCAAGGGGCCGGAACGTTCCCCCAAAATGGCACCATTTATGCGGTTATATGGGGGTGCGTGCGCTATTCGTTTTCGGCACTGTCGGAGTATCGGGAATAGCAGCGGACGTATTGAAGCCTCTTTTCGGGAGAGGAAGGCCGAAGCTTTGGCTGACCGATGGCGTATATGGCTTTGAACCACTTACCTTTTTTCAAAGCGTCTGGAACGGAATGCCTTCCGGACATTCGGCAACGGCTTTTTCGCTCGCTTTTGCCTTGGTCAAGCTTTATCCGAAAGGATCTGCATTTTGGCTTTTTTTCGCTGTCCTGATTGCCGCAAGCCGCGTTGCGGTCGATGCACATTTTCTTTCTGACGTTATCGCTGGATCGGCACTGGGATGGGTTTCGGCAGAGGCCTTTTTCCGTCATGGGATCGCTCCATTTGCCAAGATTATTTTTCCCATTGACAACCGCAGTTTTATGCGTTAGGAGTTTTCCCATGACAAAAGAAACCGAAAAACTGGCCCCTGAGTGGGTCAAAAACCTTCGCCGTCTCATGGACGAACAAGGTCTTAATCCCCGCAAACTCTCGCTACTTGCGGGGCTCAATGCCACCGCAGTGCGTGACATGATGGAAGGCCGTTCGCGGTTTCCGCGCTATGACACCGTTCAGGCGCTGGCGGACGTGCTGGGCACCACCCCCGCCATGCTGATGAGCAGCAGGAAAACCACCACCGAAATTCAGGCCAAAGGCGCGCCATTCGGGCACAATATCGAAATTTTAGCCGAAATTATCGCCCGGTTGCAGGAAACTGCCCAGGAATTAGGCAGAGATCTTAATGCCCGTGAGTTTGCGGCAATGGCAGCGACGATTTACCGCAGGCTTCAGGACAGCGGCGAGGATATCTCTCATAAACAGCGTCTAAGCTCTATCAAGCCTCAGGTTTATGATTTGCTTGAATACGAGACACTGAGGCACAAAAGCGCAAAATAACCAAAAAAGGCAACTCCAAAATGGGTAATAAGTTGTCCATTTTTGGTAATTTGCCTTCAAAAATAAGGACTTAGGTCTTTTTTTCCTGAATTATTTTCGCCCTAGTGTGCTATAGTTTGAACATGAAACGAAATTACTTTTTTTAATGATTTTATAGGCGATTATTTTCAGGGGGAGTTAAAAATGGAAGACAAGGGCGAGAAAATAGTCTTTTTGGCTCGGGAGCTCTTGGAAGCTGGTGCCGAACCTCCTGTCACCAAAAAAACCACGACCATAACCATGACCCTCAAAACTCTGTGCATCACGACTTTTCTTGCCGCTGCAACGGGGAATGTTCTCTCAATGCTTGTCCAAGAGCAGATCAGGCCCCTGAACAAGTATGAGAAGATCGAACTTGAGGCTCTGGTGTTCTATGCGGCAAAGATCAAGAACATCAGTGAGGATCTTTTGCGTGAAGAAGTCGAAAAGCAGGTCCATGTGGACAGCTTTGATGACATTAGCTCTCGCGAATTTTCAGCAGCCCGGTTATTTTTGCAGAAGAAAGCGAGATAAGCCATCATCTTCCGCGTTAACAATAGGCCGTTAGTATCGACGATCTGATGCATTCCCCCGCACAGGTTTCCCTACTGTTTATTTTAAGCTTTAGTTGCAATGATTTTCATAATACATTATTTTTTTAATATATAGTGTTGGGTGTAGTTATGAAGGACCAAATTACTTTTACAACAGATCCTAAGGTTTTTCTCGAATCGGGGCAGGAAGTCGTTTATTTGGAGAGAATCGACAGCGGAATGCTTGTTCATTTTCCCCAGTGTTTTTTGGCGGCGCAGACGAAGAAACTTCTTTAAAAATTCTCACTAAAGCGCATCAGAACCTTTACTATTATCCTCCTTATAGGATGGCTTCAGAAAGCACAGGTCCCAGAGTCGAACTTATATGGGACTGCTTTGATAAAGATAAACCGTACTACGATCGTCGCCGAGTGGAGGGTCTATCTGATAATGATATTTTGGAGACGGCAAAAATATTTGCGACAGAGGTCAAGCGCGTAGCTAGCGACCCAAACATCGATTTCCAAAGCGCCCCTGATGCCGCAGAACCGCCCCCAAAACGACGATTTCCATTTTCCCTTTTTGGACGGCTTAAGCGTCATGGGCTTTAACACATCGAGAAAATCTGTTTTCCCCTAAAAATCCTGGGCGTACTATCGGGCTTTTCCTGTGGGGATTTTATGGACGCCTCTTTAATCTCGTTTGTTCTTGGCCTTACCATCGGCGGGGGCGCGGTTTGGATAATTTTTCGCGCCGATGCGTGGAATAACGGTCAGTTGGGCGACCGCTTTAGTGCGCTCGCGGCGGAGGCGCTTAGAAAAAGCAACGAGAGTTTTCTTCAGCTTGCCGAAAGCCGCTTGAAGCAAAGCGAAGTCGCCGCCGAAGCGACTCTCGACAAGAAGCAAACGGCCATTGACGAGATGCTTAAGCCCGTAAAGGAAACGCTTGGAAAAATGGACACGCAGCTCAAGGAGATCGAAGTTGCTCGGCACGGAGCTTACAAGGAGTTGCTGCAGGCGGTTTCATCCTCCAACCGGACTCAGCAGGAACTGCGTGCGGAAACTGGAAAATTGCTTCAAGCCTTGCGCACGCCATCAACTCGCGGGCAATGGGGAGAAATTCAGGTCCGGCGAATTCTCGAAATGACCGGAATGGCCGAGCACACGCATGACTTCGCCTCGCAGTATCATGTGTCCGGAGAGGATGGCGCGGCGCGGCCCGATTACATCGTGCGGCTTCCCGGAGACCGCTGCATTGTGATCGACAGCAAAGTTCCTCTTACGGCGTATCTTGATGGCGCGCAGAGTGACGATCAAACCATAAGACGCGCGGCGCTTGAAAAACATGCGCGGCAGGTACGCGAACATATCAAGGCGCTGAGCTCGAAAGCCTACTGGAACGCAATCGACGGATCGGCGGATTTTGTCGTTTTGTTCGTGCCCGGAGACCACTTTCTAGCCGGGGCTTTGGACTGCGACCCGGAACTGATCGATTTTGGCACGATGCACAACGTTGTACTTGCAACGCCGATGACGCTGGTGGCTTTGCTGCGCACCGTAGCGCTGGGGTGGCGGCAAGAAAACTTGAGCAAAGAGGCTGAAAAGGTCGGCGCTCTTGGCGGAGAACTTTATGCCGCCGTGACAACGATGTCTTCATATCTCGAAGATATGGGATCGCGGCTTTCGGCCAGCGTCGAATGCTATAACAAAATGGTCGGAAGCCTGGAAAGAAATGTTCTAAGCAAGGCAAGAAAGCTCCGCGAGTTCGGTGCGGCGAAGGAAGGCAAAGCGATTCCCGACGAAATGAACACCATCGAAAAGCAGCCCAGAGAGCTGCGGATGCTTAACAATCGCGATGTGGCTTAGGTTCGCGCGGGGGCCACGCGAGCACACCGTTTATTATGGATGAGATCGAGCTTGCGGCCAAAGATTGCTCATAATCGCCCTTTCTTGCTTACTCTATAATGGCCTGCATTGCGGCTGAAACAGCGAAAAAACATTTGTAGACACGACACATTGATCATGAACAGGCTCTTAAGGTTCACTTTTTTCCGCAGGAGCAGGAGTCAAAATGACGATGTCGTTCGGTTTGGAATAATTAAGAGATTTCCGCGCTTCTTCGTCCAAAAGGTCCGGATCGACCTTATCCGGACGCATTAATTGCACACGCCTTTCAAGCGCCTCGCGTTCCTTGCGCAGTTTGGCGAGCTTTTCGCGCGCATAGAACGTTTCGTTTTGCAATTTTACCTGAGCGACCCATCCGCGCTCGCCCTCAATCGTATGATACAAAAAGTATCCGACAACGCAGGCCCCCGCGACTGAAGCGATCATCTGCCATATGCGCTGAGGCGTCATGCCGGAAACAAGTTATAAATACGTCGGATCCCATTCGGTCCCTTTTCCATATTCTCCGGAGCCAACATATTTTGGCCTACTCTTCGATAAGCACAGAATTCCCACCAAAGCGCGCAGCCCGGCCCAACTGTTCTTCAATGCGAATAAGTTGATTGTACTTGGCCAGCCTGTCCGAGCGCGACAGGGACCCCGTTTTGATCTGCCCGCAGTTCGTAGCAACGGCCAAATCCGCAATTATGGAATCTTCCGTTTCTCCTGAACGATGCGACATCACCGCGCGATACCCCGCTTTGTGAGCCATCTCAACCGCTTCCAGCGTTTCGCTCAAGGTCCCGATCTGATTGACCTTAATTAGAACGGCATTGGCCAACCCGCGATCAATCCCGTCCGCGATGCGAGCCGGATTTGTCACAAATATATCGTCCCCTACGAGTTGAATTTTATCTCCCAATGCTTCGGTCAGCATCTCCCACCCTTCGAAGTCATCCTCGGCCATTCCGTCTTCGATGGAGTAGATCGGATACCGCGAGACAAGGTCGGAATAATATCTTACCATCTGCTCGGCGTTAAGAACCTTCCGTTCCCCCGCGAGTTGATAGCGTCCTTCCTTGTAGAATTCCGTAGCCGCCGCATCGAGCGCCAGCATGACATCGTCCCCGGGCGTATAACCGGCCTTTTCGCAAGCGCGCAGAATCAACGACAGCGCTTCGTCCGTCGAGGCAAGGTTCGGCGCAAAGCCCCCTTCGTCCCCCACGTTGGTGTTGTGATTGACTTCTTTCAAAAGCTTTTTGAGCGAATGGAATATCTCCGCCCCCATACGAATGGCGTCCGTGCAGGTTTCGGCCCCAACAGGCGCGATCATGAATTCCTGAATATCGATCGGATTATCTGCGTGAACTCCGCCATTAATAATATTCATCATCGGCACCGGAAGCAGCGCTGCCGCCGCTCCGCCGACGTACCGGTAGAGCGGGAGATTGGACTCCTGCGCCGCAGCCTTGGCAACCGCGAGGCTCACGCCCAATGTCGCATTGGCTCCAAGCCGGGACTTGTTCGGCGTTCCATCCAGCTCAATCAGCGTGCCGTCGAGAGCATTCTGATCCTCTGCGTTCATGCCCACAACGGCTTCCGAGATTTCTTCGTTTACGGCTTCCACAGCGTTTAAAACCCCTTTGCCTCCGTACCGCGAATTATCCCCGTCGCGCAGCTCAATCGCTTCATGGGCACCGGTAGACGCCCCCGAGGGCACGGCAGCGCGTCCGAAAGCGCCGCTTTCAAGAACGACATCGACTTCGACAGTAGGATTGCCGCGGCTATCGAGAATTTCGCGACCGTGCAAAGCGACAATATTGGACATGGAACCTCCGGAAAAATGAGGCCTAAGAACAACACAGGTCGCGCCGAAACTCAAGCCAGTTGAGAAACGTGATAAACAAGAATAATGGAGCTAAAATTTGATGTTTTTAATGAAATGAAAGTATTTCTTTGCGGTAAATAAGCAGGTTAAGATAAAAAAAAATTTTAAAATGGGTTTATTATGGATTCTGTGAATTATATATGGCTGTGCAACTCGGACTATTACAATCCGGAAAACTTTTCCAGCACATCCCCAGTTCCGGCAGAGTATATCAACAACGCCGACATAATGGCGCAGAAAAATCCCGAAACGAGCATCAATATTTGGGTTAATCTTGGCGAAATGTCTGATCGGGATATAGTTTATATTTCTCGCTTGGCAGAAGCACTTCCAAAGAATTGTTATGTTAGAGATCTGAACGAAATTCCCGCTTTCAAGACAGACCCCATATTCGCTGAAAAGTCTAATTTGGCTATTTGGGGCAAAGTCGATCTGGCGAGACTATACGTGATAGATCATGTCCTTTCTGACGAAAGAACGGATACGGCCTACTACAGCGACTTTGGCATCCCCGTAAAGGATCTCTCAAGCGATGAAATCACCGAAAAGCTAGCAAAAAAGGGATGCGTTTTTAGCTATATGAAGCACCCCACAAGGCCGCCGCGCATCGAAAACGGCTTTTTCGGGATAAACAAATCGCTCAAAAACATCATGCGAGACCTGTTTATCCCCCGCAACAAGAAGCTCAATATGCATGATGGATGGACAGCCTTCTGGCATTGCGCCGACAAAATTTGTGGCGAAAACCTCTTAGATGTTGAAGCGCTCTTAAGATACGCAATCGCAATTCCAAGCTCGACGCGGGGAAGAGTCCATTTCAGCGAAACTGCCGAAGTGAAGTGTCTTCAATCGCAACTTACCCCGAAGAATCCCCCATCCCTGAAGACATAATCCCTCTCCACAGCGCAATCTTCTCCCCGCAGCGGAGTAAGGAAGGGTACCATCGCCCCCGTGCTGCGCGGCATAAGACTCGTGAGATAGAAATTAATTCCGAATGTGAGGCCTAGTGGACTGCATCAGCTAAAAATACGGGAATGCTTTTCTTGCGGAACTTCCCCCCTCCCTAACCCTCCCCGCGAGGGGGAGGGGAAGACTCCTCGGCCATTTCTCGACCATTGAGCTGATGCGGACCACTAAGGAACGTCGGAGCCAAACAAAACTTTCACGCACCGCCCCTAATGCTTCCCCACCAAACTATTAATCAAATCCCCCAGCGTCTGCCCGACATCTTCGACAGCTTCTTCTGCTTCGTCAATAACGCGCTGAGCAAAACTGGCGTTCCTCAGGCTGGCCACCGGAAGCCCTTGTTCTGCATCGGCCATGTACTCGCGCCACAGAACGGCAGGCAAGCTTCCTCCGGTAACTTTTTTGGTCGAAGAGTTATCGTCATTTCCCATCCAAACGACAGTCGTGTAGTCCGCCGTAAATCCCGCAAACCACGCGTCGCGATAATCCGAAGTGGTTCCCGTTTTCCCCGCCGCAGGCCGCCCGATGTTCGCGCCTTTGCCCGTGCCGTATTGAATAACGTCTTCCATCATGCCAGTAAGCGTTGCAACCGCATCGGCATCCACGACCTGTGGCAGGTTGCCATCCTGCCGCCGGTAAAGCGTTTGTCCAGACCTGCTAGAAATTTTCGTAATGGCATAAGGCTCAATCGCCTTCCCCCCCGACGCCAGAGACGCATAAACCGTTGCCAGTTCAAGCGGCGAAACCTCGCTTGCGCCCAAGGCCAGCGCTGCGTTGCGGCTAAGCGGCGATGAGACTCCAAGGTCCTTCGCCATCTGAATGACCTGCCCAATGCCGACCTGATCCAGCAGTTTTACCGCGATGGTATTAATTGATTCCGCCAAAGCCTGCCGCGCCGTCATCTGCCCATGGAACTTGCCATCATAATTGTCCGGCGAATACTTCCCGATGCTTACCGGTTCGTCAGTCACGATATCGTCAGGCGTCAACCCGTGCTCGATAGCGGTAAGATAAATAATGGGCTTAAAAGCAGATCCCGGTTGCCTCAAAGCTTGCGTGGCCCGGTTGTACTGGCTCTGCGCATAACTACGCCCTCCCGTCAAAGCGCGAATCGCTCCGTCCGGCGCGAGAGTTACCAGCGCGGCCTCGGACACATTTTTGGCCTCGCCCTGTTTTGAAAGAACGCTCTCGACATGCCGTTCGGCCAGCCGTTCAAGAGACAGGTCGAGGGTCGTCTTCACAACCATATCCTGCTGCGTATCGGCGATCATCGAGCTAAGCTGGTCATAAACATAGTCGGCAAAGTACCGCTCTGCGTTCCCCCCAAGTTTTTTCCGGTCCAGCTTCGGCGCGCTCGCTACAGCCACGCGCCGCTGCGCCTCGCTGATATAGCCTTCTTCAACCATCGCCTGCATGACAACCTTGGCTCTTTCGAACGACCCCGCAGGATCGTGCAGCGGCGAATATCTCGACGGAGCGCGCAGAAGGCCCGCGATCATCGCCGCCTCGCGAATGTTCAGTTCTTTCGCTGATTTGTTGAAGTACGTCTGAGCCGCCGCATCGATCCCATAAGCTCCGCTGCCGAGATAAACGCGGTTGAGATATGCGGTCAGTATTTGATCCTTTGTATAAGTATGCTCAAGCCATAGCGCCAGCAGCATTTCCTGCACCTTGCGCTTCATCGCGCGCTCGGGCGTAAGGAAAAGGTTTTTCGCCAACTGTTGCGTTAGCGTGGAACCGCCCTGAACAGTGCGCCCCGCCGCGATATTATGATACGCTGCGCGAAGAATGCCAAAAATGTCGATTCCGAAGTGGTCGTAAAACCGGCGGTCCTCGATGGCTATAATGGCCTGAGGCACATATTTTGGAAGACTTGGCAGAGAAACAGACTCGCCAACGAGGTCGCCATAGCGGGCAAACAGGGTCCCATCCTTGGATTCCAGCTCGACAGAGGGCCGGAGGGGGGGCTGCGTGACCTGATGAATGTCAGGTAAATCGACCGCGCAATAGAGGATATAAATAAAAGTGATGACGCCGATCCAAATACCGCCAAGAAAAGAATAACGGGCCAAAAGCATGGCTAACCCGCGCTTTTTCTTTGGCTTTTTCTGGCGAAGGACGCGCTTTTTCTGAGGCATGATTAACCACTATAGCGAATTTACGTCCACCATGGCTACCGATTGTGATGAAAGAAGGGCGTACCCGAGAGCCACAGGCCCCGTCGTTTTATGCGGAGGCCTGCTTTAGTAGTTGACGAAACTCAGTTTTTCTTTAACTTGACGCACCTTAACGGGGGATTGCCCCGTTTTCGACAACTTTATTAAAGGAGCTATCCATATCCCCTCCACCCATTACGCGCGGTCGGTCTGAGCCGCCCCGTCGCGAAAAAGACGACGGACCGAGAATCAACGGCCAAATAACCGCTCGACAGGTCCGCGTTGTTGACGCTCAAGGTGAAATGCGCGGCGTCATGCCAACGCGCGACGCAGTAGTGCTTGCTGAAGAATCCGGCCTCGATCTTGTAGAGATTTCGCCGAATGCCGATCCGCCTGTATGCAAGATTTTGGACTACGGCAAGTACAAATATGAAATGCAGAAGAAAGCGGCTGAGGCTCGCAAGAAGCAAAAGGTTATAGGCCTGAAGGAAATCAAGCTCCGCCCGACAATCGACGACCACGACTTCGCGATCAAGATGAAGCAGGCCATTGAGTTTTTGAAAGACGGGGACAAAGTGAAAGTGACCATGCGGTTTCGTGGCCGCGAGATGGCGCATCAGGACATCGCGCATCAGGTTTTCACGCGCGTCCGCTCCGAACTTGATTCCTATGGCAAAGTTGAATCGGAGCCAAGCTTCGAAGGCCGCCAAATGATTATGGTTATGACCGCGAAGTAGCGCCTTCTATCTCCACAAGCCAATCAATCCCCTTTCGCAAGGGAGGGGCATGGTTGAAATTTGTTCAAAAGGAGCCTTTTCTGTCCTCCGTGAAGGGGATAAGATGTGGGGTGATAGATGGATTGTCTGGGCGGGACATCGTGGGATTGACCTGCTCTCCGATTATGTGCCAGCGGCAGGTTGAATCTTTCTGGAGTATAGAACTGGCGTTTCCGTGCGGCGAGAGGCCGACGGAGCGACTGCCGAGAGTCTGGCGCAGGCGGCCTCTTGCCGCTTGAGAAGCTCCATCGGCGTCAAGTATTTTAAGCTACTGTGTGGGCGGACGTGGTTGTAATCCGCAAGCCATGCCGCGGCCAGATGCTGCGCTTCGGCCAAGGTCGAGAAATGTTCTGGTTCAAAAACTCATCCCGCATCCTGCCGTTAAAGCTCTCGGTAAAACCGTTTTTCATCGGTCTGCCCGGCGTGATGGAGTTCCACTCGATGTGATGCTCCGCCGCCCACAGCAGAACGGCCCGACACGTCATCTCGGTTCCGTTGTCGCTTTTGATGCATTTGGGCGTGCCGCGCATCAAACGCAGACGTTCAAGCTCACGTACGACGCACAGCCCCGGCAGCAACGTATCGACGACTAACGCCAGCCCTTTCGCGCGCATATTGATCTTCGATGCCGAGGGACGCGCAAACGTCGTCCACAAGCCAACGCATCGGATACTTCGTGGCGTTACTCCCGCGCCTGCATGGTCAGGTCAGAGCGGCGTTCACGAACTTCGCTTAACACGCTTTCAACACCGTCAATCTGGCTCAGGGTTTTGTTGGCCTCGGCCCAGTTGCCCCCGCGCAACGCTTGCATAAGAATCATGACGCCCTGCTCAAGCGCCTGTCCGGCGCGCTGCGCTACCCGGTCGCAACGGAGAGGATCGGCGGCATCCAATAGTTCGCGGCGAAGTTCGGCAACCAACGGGTTGGAATCCGCAGTTTCTTCCGCCTCTTTCTCATTGATCTGGAGCCAATAACGGCCACGGCGCAAGGGTTCGCGCAGCGTTTCATAAGCATCCTTAAGCGCTTCACGCTGCTTGGCCGCATGGCCGCGCTCACCGATGCCACGAATAAGAAAGCGTTCCTCGGCCAACATGCAACCAAGAGTTGTGTATTGCTTCTCAAGATTATCCATGTCGATGTCAAGGCGGCATTCAATGCCTAGCCTCGCGAAATGGTCAATGTCTCTCACAGGCTGAATCGTCCCACAAACGGGACAAAACAGCGCGCGCGTCGATACAGGCTTTTGGCAGAGCCAACAGTACGAATTCCCGCTCGCCAAGCCGATAAAATCATTCATACCGACGACATTCGACATTCGATTTCTCCGCTCATTTATTACGCCACGCGCCCAAAACGCTTATCCTTTTTTCTCTCATCGAATCTTTCGGGACAGAAAAGCCAACCACCCCACGCCCCTCCGGATCGCAGAGGAAAGGTATTCTGCCGGGATGCTGGCAGAACGCCTTTTCAATGGAAGCGACAAAGATTTTAACCATCAGATATGCCGCATCCTTTGCCCCAGAGTTGCATAATTGATTGTTATTCCTATAAAAGATCTATATACTCGCCGCATGGAGCCGGTGCCAAAAAGGACAGATTCCTTAGTTGAAATTAACCTTTTGGTTTGTGCTAGAATGCCAACCGAGTTCTCATCCGGTCTTCTCAGTAAGATTCGGGAGTATAACAGATTCTTTGACCATTTGCAGCAACTTAGGTGAGCACATATGCCTGAAGTCCTCTTTGCCGGTCCCGCCGGTCGTTTGGAAGGCCGTTATAGCCCCGGCAAATCTCCGACGGCCCCCATCGCTTTAATTCTTCATCCGCATCCGCAGCATGGCGGGACCATGAACAACAAAGTGGTCTACAACCTCTACAACGCGTTCGCCGAACGCGACTTTTCGACGATGCGGTTCAATTTTCGCGGCGTCGGACGCAGTCAGGGAACTTATGACCGAGGCGAAGGCGAACTCAGCGATTCCGCGAGCGCGCTCGATTGGCTTCAAACCATCAACCCAAATGCAAAAAGCGTATGGGTCGCAGGGTTTTCGTTCGGAGCATGGATAGGAATGCAGCTTTTGATGCGCCGCCCCGAGATCGAGTCCTTTATCTCGGTTGCGCCGCCCGCGAATATGCTGGACTTCAATTTTCTCGCCCCCTGCCCTGCTTCGGGACAAATCATTCACGGCAATGCAGACGAAATTGTGCCGGAACCCTCTGTCGCAAAACTTGTAAATAAGCTTTCAAGCCAGCGCGGCGTCAAGATTGACTACCGCGTCATCAACGGCGCGTCGCACTTCTTCACCGAGCAACTTGCTGAGTTGACCACCTGCGTCGAAGATTACCTTGACCTCGCGCTTTATCAAAGACCGATATCGCTTGCGATGACAGCGTAAAGGATATCCGTTTACCTTTTCTATGGTGCCGCGCAGCTGCGCCAACGCCTGTATTTATAAGAGTTGGCGTGTGCCGCGTGTGCTTACCAAGACTTATCGACTTTGCGTAAATTTTAGGTGTTAAAGAGGCACGCTTTTTGCTAGAAAATATCAGCCTGCTTTCATGGAATAGTTTTTAGACTTATCAGATCGAAGCTCCTGTCTTGTGGAGATCCAAACTGAAATATCAGAGATTTGAGGAAGCAAATCATGAGTTACGACGACGAATCTTATCGTTTAGGTTATAATTACGGTGAAAGTATGTCCGAAAGTGATTTCGGAGATTCAGCTTCTCGACAAGCATTTATAGCAGGGCGCGAACAACTTATTGCAGATCGAAAGGCTGAAGCACGGCTCTGGGGCTGGGACTCTGATGCCTCAAAAAGCAATGGCTCAGACACCAGCACTACGTCGCAGACCGGCGGCTACTATTACAATTCGCTTCCCAATCGAGAACTTGCCAAACCTCCTCCCCCGCCACTTACCGAAGCAGAGAAAAAAGAGCTTGCACGCAAAAAAGCACAGGAAGAGATATGGAAAGAGGAGCAGCGGAAACGCGAGAAGATCGAAGAAGAAAAGCGCAGGAATGAACACAGGCTTTATCTTGATAATCAGCATAAAAAGACTCTGGAGATGCTTGCTGGCTATGAGGCCCTTAAGGAAGAAAGACTAGAGTTTGCTGCAAGAATAAAAGAGAGAGAACCTTTTCATTTTCAGGCATTTAATATCGATCCCGAATTGAGCAAAACAGCCATTGTAGAAGCATCCGGTGCGCTCAAAGCTCGTGATCGAACCAAGTTAAAGGGACCGAGCGAATGTCGGAAACAACGAGGCTTTGCCGAGGGCACAGAAATTTGGACTGGTAAGCGCTTACAATCCATCGAAACGATCGAGGACGGCCAAGATATTTGTCTTTGGGATAGACATGGCGAACGATTTGCTTTTGGAAAAGTGGAATACGTTGAAGTTCGCAAGGAACCAACCTGGGAAATCAAATTTAATCGTAGCTTATACAGTTCAATTCGTGTTGCGAAAGACCAACCCCTTTGGACTGTTAAAGGATGGAGCAACGCTTTTCGTTTGGCTTCTAAAAGCGTCGCGTTGGAAATGTGCAATATTCGTCAGTCCATCCCTTTAGAGATTAAGAAGATCACAAAGACCGATGAAGTCGAGCCTGTCTATAATATTATCACTGAAAAGAACTTCTCTTACGTCGCCAACAGCATTCTAGCCGTAAACCATAAGCCGTTGATTCCCTTCAGATTTCCAAAGCTGCATCTGAACGCTTTAAGAACTTGAGGCATTTAAAAAACTTTTTTAAAGATCCATTTCAACGGAGAAATCAAATGATGTGCTGGTACCTTTCCGTAGATGATAAGACAAGGTTTCTAACTAAAAATGGGCCGAAAGGTATTTCCGAATTACCCAAAACAAAATGCAAAGCTTTGCAAGTGGATGATACTAATACTTCGTCATCTATTACTTCGTTATCTGTCGACAATACCACGGATGTAAGCTGGCTGGCCAAAGAATATCTGTACAATGTCACTTGGAATGGCGGATCTATCTCCATAGGCAACGAACAGCTTGTATTAACTGCGCACACCGGATGGGGCTCGATAGCCAATAAAAGGCTTAAGCCCGGAAGTGAAATAGTCGTCAGGCACGCATCGGGACAGATGTCCCCGGTCGAAGTGGTTTCAATAAAATATAGCGGTCAATGTCGGGTTCCGGTTAGAATAGACTTCGCTTGGGATGGCAAAGAACAACTTGTTAATCCAATTATTTATGATGGTCCGATTCTCAAAAGCAGAGTTCTGTCCACTAAGCAGATACCATTTTTATTAACCAACGCCCCCGTCGAAAAAGAGCCGAGCGCGCTAAAGACCGTTGAAGAGAGATCAGGCACAGCGGGAGCGTGGACGGCGCTCTCCACATGCATCGCGTTTTTAACCCTGTCTTCGCATTTGCCACCAACAATGCAGTCTTGGATTCTTATGCCGTGTTGCGCAGTGGGGGCAAGCGCTATCACAGGCGGGATAGTGTGCGCGTACTACGAGGCGGATAACAAATCGCGCGGAATCGACAAGATTTCTGCATTCGCATTCGGCGCATGGATCGGGACAATTTCTGGTTCCTTTGTAGCTGTGCCGATCGCTCTCGGCACAGGAGCTTATCACAAGCTTTTCGGGGCATCAGCACTCATAGTTTCCACGGCAAAAAATCCGATGTTTCAGAATGTAGCACAGTTGGTAGCGCGGTCACGAACAAAGCTCAGGGCGATAAACTCGTTTGCGGTTCAAGGGGCATCCCGACCTGTAGCAAAGGTCAAAGCGGTCTTTTGCATGCTTAAGAAGTAGCGCGAATTATTCCGTATCCATGGTTGTGTCGCCGGACTCCCTTGAAAGCGGATTGTTTTGATTTTCCCGCTGTTTTTGGATCTTCTTCGCCACACCTGCGCCAACAAGCTTTCCGACCTCCTTGGCAGTTCCCCCGACCTTTTGCGTGGATTCCTTGACGACCCATCCGGCAGCCAGTTCTTGGGCACCTTTCATGTGCTCAATAGGATTACCCAAAGAAACCTGAGCAG
>JAQVZU010000034.1 GCA_028708035.1 Alphaproteobacteria bacterium | reverse complement strand
ATGAATAATTTTTCAACCCGGTCCGGACAAATTGATACTCCGGAAGAGTACAAGAGCATCGCTCAAAGCTGCAATGGAGAAACACAGCGCATCTTTAATAGTGTTTATGGAACTTCAAAAGCAAGAATTGATTAGAAGCTGCAAAGCGATATTTTATCCACCAGTATTTCTTTCCCTCAGGCCAAACTTGGATATATGGCCCCTCGCCAAGCGAATGCCCAACCCCATCAATTATCTTATTGATTAGCAATATTATTTAGAATTCTTTGGACATTCTTAGAAAAAGAAATGGTGCCCAGGAGAAGACTCGAACTTCCACGACCTTGCGGCCGCTAGCACCTGAAGCTAGTGCGTCTACCAATTTCGCCACCTGGGCTCGCCAATCGTCTGATCTTACGCAAAATAAGGCTGTGGTGATAAAACAAAATAATGGCTTTGAGTCAAGAAATCGATTCTGACCAGATATGCCATCCCGTATGAATACCTAAATGCAAGCGAGGCCCCCCTTTTTTCTGCAGGGATTTTGATTGGATCCAATTCTTTACTTGTGGGCAAAGGCATAGGTCAGATTTTTATTTTCTGTACCTCGGCCAAAATAGCCTTGCCCATCGCTCCGCCGTCGGCTTTAACCTTGGCCATTAATAAATGGCTTATGCTCCGGGAGTGCCAAATGAGAATTTTTACCACCGATGGGGTTACCTTTTCCGGAACTATCGATTCACATATCTTTTGAAGGGATTCTGCAAGAGTCGCTACCAATCCGTAACCGGACTGTGCCGATTTACTCTTGATCTTAAAAGCTACCGACACAAGCTTTTTAACTTTAGGACCAAGCACCTCGGCAACTGAGGCCTGTTCAAGTTGCGCCGCCATAACTTCAAGGTTGACAGATTCGCTCATGCATTCGATGTACAGTCCTTCCGCAGCGCTATTGATTGCCGCCTGAGCTTTCTCAATCGCTTGCGGTCCAAAAACCGCGTCCAGCTTCGTGTTACCCAGTTTTTTGAGCAACGTTTTGTCCGCGGCCAATATAACAACATCCTCTGCTGTCGTGTGCACCATATTTATTTTTCCTCTTTATTTATGCCGTCTTCCTTCTGTTTTTGCGACGCCGATCCAAGCCTTCTGGAGGGGGCTCAATATAGTGTCTCCGATCCGGGCCAGTAAAAGTTTTCGAAATAATGAAATCCCCTGGGAATTCGATGACAGCGCGAATACGTTTGACTAATTCAGCAGCTGTGAAGGGCTTTATCAGGTATGCATTTATGCCCGCATCTATTGCCGTCTTGACGTAGTAGTCCTCAGTATTGCCCGTCAGCATAATAATGGGCGTCTTATAGTAGTCAGAATTGCGAGATTTTCTTACAAAATTGATAACATCAATACCGTCGAGATCATCCATACGCCAATCGGTAATGATAATATCAAATCTTTGGTTCAATATCAGGTCTTGCGCTTTGCGACCGTTGTTCGCTAGTGTGATGTTTGTGAATCCTAGATTTTGTAGAACGCAACGGACCAAATTCTGGATTAAAAATTCGTCATCTATGACCAGAATGTTGAAGTTTTGAAGTCTATTTGGATGCATCAAGAACACTCTCAAAAGGAATCAACAAATTCCTAAATTTTTTCTTAGTTTAGCTTATGCTCAGAAATATTAGATTTAACTCCAAGATGCAATTTTCTTTTTATTGCTACTTTTGAAAGATAATTCAAGGGGGTGTTTCGACATTGCATATCAATGCTTACTGTTGTTGCCGATTTTCCTCGGTTTCCAAAAAGATGTTTTTAATCAACACAAAGCTGCCTTTTCCCTCTCTTTTAGAGTATATTGATACTAGCTTTCGTTTCTTAATATCCTTGTCTTCGTCCCCATGAGCGATACGCCTGAAAAATCAGCCCTTACGGTTAAGCCCCCTTCGCCCGAAAACATTTGGGCAGAATTGTCCGTTGCTATCAATTATCTTACACGCTTTAGCTTGCCATTCAAAAATGAGCTGCGTTCAGGGCTGATCCGGCGGTCCATGGTCTGGTTCCCTATTATCGGTGCGTTGATCGGACTGGTTGGAGCAGGCGTAGACTGGGCCACGACAATGATGCGCATGCCGGGTATCATTACGTCGACCTCGGCGGTTGTGGGCATGCTGTTTTTAACACGTGCGCTTCATCAGGAAGAGTTTGCCAACTTGATCGACGAATTCAGCAAGACTCTGAAAAAAAGCGAATCAACGGTTGGATGGCTCAAGGAAGAGCGCACGATTCGTTATGGTACTATCGGCATTATTCTTCTAATTCTTCTTAAGATTGTGGCAATTGCGGGGCTGGCGGACAATGAAGTTGTGTTTCAGACTCTGGTCGTCGCAGCGAGCTGGTCGCGGGTGATGATGGTTCTGGCGGCAGCGTGGTTGCGGCCTATTGAGGGCGACCCCGTGGCGGACCACTTCCAACAACCGCCCGCATTGCGTGTAGTTCTGGCGCTCGGCATCGGAATAGGCATCGCTTATTTTGCGCTTGGCGAAGATACCGCGACGGTTTTAACCGCGGGGACATTGGCGGGCTTGATCGTTGCGCTGATCGGCGCAAATCACTTGCGCGGATATACTGGCGCGCTTTTGGGGACGTTGCAGCAGGTGGTTGAGGTGACCGTTTTGGGGATTATTTTGGCGCTACAGTAGCCAAGCCGAATGACTAAATTTTTGCGCGGTCGTATTGTGGGGGCCAAGGAACCGTCTCACCCAGACTGTGGGCGGCATGTAATGGCCAGAAGGGGTCGCGCAGAAGTTCGCGGCCTATGAAGACAGCGTCGGCTTGTTTGTTGGCGACGATTTGTTCGGCTTGGTCGGCGTTGACGATGCGCCCCACCGCACCAACCGGAATGTTGGCGGCTTTCTTGATGGATTCGGCGAAGGGGACTTGGTAACCGGGACCGGTAACTATCTTCGTTCCGGGGAGGAGGCCGCCCGTTGAAACGTCGATCATGTCTACGCCTGTATCTTTTAACTTTGCACAAAGAACCTTCGATTGTTCGAGATCCCAACCGCCTTCGTCAACCCAGTCGGTGGCCGAGAGGCGCGCGATGAGGGGAAGGTTTTCCGGCCATGCTTGGCGAACGGCGGTGGCGACCTCCAGGACAAATCTCATGCGGTTGTCGAGACTGCCGCCGTAACGGTCCGTGCGCTTGTTGGAAAGAGGCGAGAGGAACTGGTGCATCAGGTAGCCATGCGCAGCGTGAAGCTCGATGACTTCGTAGCCTGCGCTGGCGCACCGTTTGGCGGCGGCGGCGAAGGACTGGACGACGGTTTGGATTTCAAGTTCGGTCAGCGCGTAGGGAACGGGGGATTTGGAATCGAAGGGTTCTGCCGAGGGGGCGACATTTTGCCAGCCTCCTTGGTTGAGGTCCAGATATCCGGCGCCTTTCCACGGAATAGCCGTGGAGCCTTTGCGGCCCGCATGGCCGATCTGGATGCCGGGAATGCAGTTTTGCTGCTTGATGAACTGAACCATGGGACGCAGAGCTTCGGCTTGCACATCGGCCCAAATGCCAAGGTCTCCGGGCGTGATGCGGCCTTCAGGAAGAACGGCTGTTGCTTCTTGAATCAAGCAGGCTGCGCCGCCCACCGCACGCGCGCCGTAGTGAACCGTGTGCCAAAGGTTGGGGAGGCCGTTTTCGGCACTGTATTGATCCATCGGCGAGAGGAAGATGCGGTTTTTGAAAGTAACGGAGCGCAACTTAAGGGGAGCAAATAAGTTGGTTTTCATGGAATTCCTCCGTTGTTTTTAGTGATCGGATTGAGAGATAAAACCGAGCTATAAGGGTTTTTATTCCCCCATTTGCAGGAGGCCTCCGCTTTTTCGGGCGGAGCGGAACGATCTCGCGAATATCCAGATGGATATTATAGAATACGCGATGTTGAGCAAAAAGGCTATCCCGAGATACTCGAAGCGAATGGCGCCTGTAGCCACCTGCTCCTTCATTGACTCGAAGACGTAAGTTCCCGGAAGAAGCCACGATATGGCCTGAAAAGGTTTCGGCAAAATCTCAACGGGGTAATAGGGGGCCATGAACGGCATGAGAAGCCATGAGCACATCCACCCAAGCCATTCGGCGGCAAGGCCGAAGCGCAGCAACAACGACACGATCAATGTGCCGGACCACCAGCCGTTGAAGCACAGCAGCGCGATGTAGAAAGGAAGCGCCATGCCGAACTTCAGAATATTGAAGTCGAAAAGGAAGTACGCGACGACGTAAGCCGGAAAAATCGAAATCAGGCTGCGTAGCGCCGAGAACGCCATGAGGCCGCCGAGGTAGTCCCTCAGGCGCAAGGGACTTGCGAACAGGTGACCGAGGTTCCGCGACCAGACTTCTTCCATGTAGAAAATCAGCATCGCGATTTGCACGCGCGCGAAGGCTTCTCCAAGGAGAAGGCCGCCGAGATAGGTATCCGTCATCACATCGACTTTTCCGAAATGCCGGACCATCGCAAGGCTGACAAAGCCGAACATCGCGATGTTGAGCATCGGCCAATACATCATCTCGATAAGGCGCGGCCAAGACTCCATGTAGAGGTACATGTGACGCAGGATCAGGCCGAGGATTCGGCGCGCGGGTGGCGTTAAAACCGCGCGGTCAGATATTGTCGCGGGCGATGTCAATGAAGACCTCCTCCAAATTTTCTCGTTCAAACCGGGCAAGCAGGTCGTTGGGCGCCCCCCGCGCGACGATCGCGCCGCGCTTCATCATAATCACGTCGTCGCACATGCGTTCGACTTCGTACATGTTGTGCGACGCCATGAAAATCGTTGCGCCGGTTTCGGCGCGGTATGTCATCAGCAACTCGCGAACCCAATCAGCCGTATCGGGATCGAGAGAGGCCGTGGGCTCGTCAAGCAGCAGCAAGCGCGGCGCGTTGAGAAGCGATTTTGCCAAAGACGCGCGTGTGCGCTGGCCTGCCGAGAGCGTTCCATGGCGGCGGTCCAAAAGGTCTTGGATTTGCAGGCGCGCGGCAAGATCATCGATGCGCTCGTGCAGTTTCGGAACGGCATAGAGGTGTCCGTAGACCGTCAAATTCTGGCGCACTGTCAAGCGGTTGGGGAGATCGACGTAGGGCGATGAGAAGTTTATCAGGGAGGCTATGGCGTGACGGTCTTTGGCAAGGTTGCGGCCCAGCATTTCTATGTGGCCCGATGTGGGCTGCAACAGCCCGAGAAGCATTCCCATCGTTGTCGATTTGCCCGCGCCATTGCCGCCGAGAAGCGCCGTGATGCTGCCTTCGGCAACGGCAAGCGTCAGGCTTTGGACGGCCACGGTTCCGTCGAATTCCTTGCGCAGATCGGTTGTTCGGATCGAATGCTTGACGTCGCTCATGGTGGCCTGAGAGTTGTGTCGCCTTGAAGGATTTTGGTTTTACCGGATAGCCATACACTGTGCTATAATCCTCACGTCAATCTTTTTCCTGCGAAAGATCGCGGCGCTTTTGGGGCTTTAGGAGGTCAACTTGTTGATTCTCTTATTTTTTGCGCCTTTCCGCACGGAAGCGGAGGTTTGCGGAAATTATTGCTCTAACATATTGATTATGTTATTGCGTCAATCCTTCGGCCCTTTTATACGGTTGCCGGAACGTTTTTTAACTCTAACCCTGATACTCCCTTAGGAGGGATGCTTCGTGCAAGTTCTCGTTCGTGACAACAATGTCGACCAGGCGCTCCGCGCTCTTAAGAAAAAACTTCAGCGTGAAGGCGTGTTTCGTGAGATGAAGCTGCGCCGCAATTATGAGAAGCCTTCGGAACGCAAGGCTCGCGAGAAGTCCGAGTCGATTCGCCGCCAGCGCAAGGTCGAGCGCAAGCGCAAAGAACGCGAAGGATTCTAAGTGCCAGTTTCAGAAATTGGGCTTTAGCCTCCGGATGAATACTGTATAGTTGGGGCGTTTTTTCCGAATTGCCAAGAGCCTGAATCCGTTCCTATGTCCCAGCTTTCCGTCATTCTGCCTTTTCATAACGAGTCCGCAGGCGTCAGGCATTTGCTTGAGCGTCTTTATCCGGCATTGGGTAAGCTTGGCCTGAGCTATGAGATCATTTGTGTCGATGACGGCAGTTCCGATTTCACCTTCGAGACGCTTGTGCACGAAAGGCAGTTCGATCAACGTTTAAAAATCGTCCGCTTCGCGCGCAATTTCGGAAAAGAAACCGCGCTAACATGCGGCTTGCACTTGGCCAAGGGACAGGTCGCGGTAACGATGGACAGCGATTTGCAGCATCCGCCCGAGATAATCCCGGCTCTGCTTCAAAAATGGCACGAAGGATTCGAAGTTGTTCACGCCACACGCGCTAATCGCAAAACGGACGGGCCATTGCGCCGATGCTTTTCACGCGCGTTTTATTCGATTTTCCGCCGCATTGCAGATATCGAGATGCCCGAAGGCGCAGGTGATTTCTGTCTGTTCGACCGCAAAGCCATTGATGCCATGAACGCTTTGCCCGAACGGAACCGCTTTATGAAAGGATTGACGTCGTGGGTTGGATTTAGGCAAGCCACCGTTCCGTTTGATGTCGAGCCGCGCGATAGCGGCATGTCAAACTGGAATTTTTTCAGGCTTTTGCGTTTTGCCATCGACGGAATTTCGGCGTTCAGCACACTGCCCTTGCGTGTCTGGACATGGTGCGGAATGCTGGTTTCGTTCGGAGCCATTCTTTATGCGGCGTACCTTGTCGCCGATACGCTGATCTATGGCGTCAATGTTCCGGGCTATGCATCTACCATGGTAGGCATTCTGTTCCTCGGTGGCTTGCAGCTTATGAGCCTCGGCGTGATCGGTGAATATTTGGGGCGGATTTTCACCGAGGTGAAGGCTCGGCCTCTTTATTTCATTTCCGAGCGCATAGGCTTCGATCAATAGATGGACAATAGGCCCTCGACAGATCTTTACGTGAGCGCCCATGCACGGATTGCCGAGCGCGAAGGCGTGCCCATGACGGTCGTTCATAAAGGCGATCCTTCGAGCGGGACCATCGTCCTCAAAATCAATTTGCTTAATGGGACAGCGCGCGTGCTGATCGAGGTTCGCAAAGGAGATAAGCGCGCATGGATGCCTGCGTTGGCCTCCGATCCCGCGACGGACCACGTGGCCGAGGAATACCTTTCGCGGCAGGTGGAGATCGATCCGGATGTGTGGGTTGTCGAAATCGAGGATAAAAAAGGGCGGGTATGGTTTCCGGAAGAAGTGGTGAGGATTTAGAACTTTTAAAGCATAAACCGTGTAGGCGGCGCTGTGGGCGCGCCGCCATGAATGGTGAGGCTTTTTTATTCTAAGCCTCTGTCTCTGCCGCTGCCCGCGCCATGCGCTTGCGTGTTAATGGATCGAGATACCGCTTTCTCAACCGGATTGACTTTGGCGTCACTTCTACCAGTTCATCGTCCGCAATATAGGCGATGGCTTTTTCAAGCGTCAGGATCATCGGCGGAGTCAGCCGGATCGCCTCGTCCTTCGAAGTCGTGCGGATATTGGTCAACTTCTTCCCTTCGAGTACGTTGACGTCCAGATCGTTGCTTTTGGAGTGCTCGCCGATAATCATGCCTTCGTAGACTTTTGTGCCCGGTACGATCATCATCGGTCCGCGATCTTCAAGTTTCCACATTGCGTAGGCGACTGCGTCGCCTTGGCCATTCGAGATCATCACGCCCGTTCGCCGCGCCGCGATGGCTCCCTTGTAGGGGGCATACCCATGGAAGAGCCTGTTCATAATCCCCGTTCCACGGGTGTCGCTCAGGAATTCGCCATAATAGCCGATCAACCCTCGCGAAGGCGCAAGAAATTTCAGCCGCACCTTACCGCCGCCAGAAGGCCGCATATCGGTCATCTCGGCTTTGCGCTCGGACATCTTGTTGACGACGGCGCCGGTATAAGCCTCATCGACATCGACGACGACTTCTTCGATTGGTTCCTGCCGCTGCCCGTCCGTGGTGCGAAAAAGTACGCGTGGGCGGCTGATGGAAAGCTCGAAGCCTTCGCGCCGCATGGTCTCGATCAGGATGCCAAGCTGCAACTCGCCACGCCCCGCAACCTCGAACGCATCCTTGTCCTCGGATTCGGTCATACGGATTGCCACGTTGCTCTCGATCTCGCGTAACAGGCGGTCGCGGATCGTGCGCCCCGTCACCTTGTCGCCCTCGGTCCCCGCCAAAGGCGAGTCGTTAACTGAAAACGTCATCGCAATTGTCGGTGGATCAATGGGCCGCGCATGAAGAGGAGCATCAACGCTCAGGTCGCACAGTGTGTCAGCGACCGTTGCCTTGTCCAACCCCGCGATGGCGACGATATCGCCTGCGCTTGCCTCGTCCACCGGCACGCGTTCCAATCCCCGAAATGCTAAAATTTTACTGACGCGTCCTTGCTCGACATTCTTGCCATCATGCGAAAGCGCCTTGATCGCCATATTGGTCTTCACGACGCCCGCTTCGACGCGCCCCGTCAAAAGCCTCCCCAAATACGGATTGCCTTCCAGAATAGTCGCCAGCAGCTTAAACGGCGCTTCTGCGTTCACCTTGGGTTCGGGCACGTGCCGTGCGATTAAATCGAATAGCGGAGAAAGATCCTTTGGTTCGTCCTCAAGCTTTTCGACCGCCCACCCTTTGCGCCCGGAAGCGAAAAGAGTTGGAAAATCAAGCTGTTCTTCGGTCGCGTCCAGCGCCACGAAAAGGTCGAAAATCTCGTCATGAACCTGATGGGGCCGCGCATCCGACCGGTCGATTTTGTTAATGACGACCATCGGCCTCAACCCTTGGGAAAGCGCCTTGGAGAGCACAAACTTGGTTTGCGGCAAGGGCCCTTCAGCTGAGTCGACTAACAGCACAACGCCATCAACCATGGAAAGGATGCGCTCGACTTCGCCACCGAAGTCGGCATGTCCGGGCGTGTCGACGATGTTGATTCTTAAATCGCCGTGCAAAACCGACGTGCACTTCGCCAAAATGGTGATGCCGCGTTCGCGCTCAAGCTCATTGCTGTCCATCGCGCATTCTGCGACCTGTTGATTCGCGCGGAATGTCCCCGACTGTTTAAGCATCTGGTCGACGAGGGTTGTTTTTCCATGATCGACGTGGGCTATGATGGCAATATTACGAAGTTTCATTTTTTCACAAAAGCTATATGGTGTCGGCCTCGGCCAACCGCAAGCATTTCCAAGTTTTTTTGCGTGCGGCAGAGGTAAATGCTAGAAATGGTTTCGTCAATCTTAATCGAGAAAAAGGCTTCAAAATTGAGCAACTATGGCGATTTTCTTTTCAAGCGGTACGCGTTTGACACAACAAGCGGTAATCTTTCACTGCTTTACAAGTATGCCGAAGGTCCTCAGTTTGAGGAAAAACTGGCCTTTCCGCCCCCTTTTCGTGCTCTCTCGCCTGCGGAAACAGCAGCTCTTGATAGGGCATTCCGCCTGATTTTCCTGCTTTCGGGCGTTAGTTACTATAAAAGCTACATTCCCAAGACGCTCCGATGCGAAGCATTCGCGTTATCCCATTCAATGGCGTCGTTCATCGAAAAGACCTATCGCAACGGACTTGCCGAATTTGCTTATAAAAATAACATTGTTGTCGAGCCGCATGTTGCCGCAACAGCTATTGACATTCCGTCGCCTATTTCTCTCGCTCTTCCGCGAAGAAGCCTGACGCCCATCGGCGGAGGCAAAGATTCTGTCGTAACTGTCGAATGTTTGAGAAAAGCGGAGGAGTCCCAGACCCTTTTCGTGGTAGCAGGAGGCGGAATTGTCGCTGCACCCATTCGCGAGACGATCTCGTATGCGAAGCTCCCATCGATTGCTGTTAAGCGTATTATTTCTCCGACGCTGCTGGAACTGAACAAAAAGGACGCCCTTAACGGGCATGTTCCCATTACCGCTATTGTTAGCAGCATTGCGGTCGCCACGGCTATTCTCTATGGGTTCGATACAATAATCTTTTCGAATGAACAGTCCGCCAGCGCGCCGAATGTTCGGCTGGGTAACCTGGAAATTAACCACCAGTACAGCAAATCCCTATCGTTCGAAGTGGATTTTGCTAACGTGATCCATGCACACATTTCTCCGGACATCAATTATTTCTCTCTTCTTCGCCCTTTGACCGAAGCCGAAATTGCGCGTCGCTTTGCAAAGCTTGAAGGCTATCATCCCGTCTTCCGTAGCTGCAACACCGCTTTTCGTCAGGAAGAAAAAGAACGTGGCAAAACATGGTGTTGCGCCTGTCCCAAATGCCGCTTCGTTTTTCTTGCGCTGGCTCCGTTTTTGGATAAGGAAAAGCTCACCCAAATTTTCGGGGCCAATCTTTTGGCTGATCCGTTTCAGCTCGAAGGCTACCGAGAACTGTGCGGCCTCAGCGCGCATAAGCCTTTCGAGTGCGTAGGCGAGATCGAAGAAAGCGCGCTGCTTATGTCGGGTCTTTCGCGATTCAAGGCATGGAAAGACGCTCCCATCGTCAAGCTTCTTGCCCCGTCATTGCCTTTTGATGAACAAAAGTTTAATGCTCTTTTTGCCAATAGGACCGCCCATGCGGTTCCTGAAAAATATCTTGGAATGCTCAATGCGTGTCGATGACCTAAAAGGGAAGAAGATCGTTATTTGGGGTACTGGTAAGGAAGGGCAGGCATCGGCGGCTCTTATCCTCGACCGCCTGCCGAATCAACCATTCGTGTTCGTTGACGAAGGCGAAGGCCCGGAAATCGTGACTGTCGCGGGGCATTCCTTCCCCATTCTGCGTGGCCAGAAGCTTGCTTCTGCGCTATTTGAAGCCGATACGGTTGTTAAATCTCCAGGCGTGAGCCTTTACCACCCGCTTCTCAAAGCTTCACGCGCTGCCGTCACGTCTCTTTTGAACCTTTGGATGGCCGAACCAAAAAAAGCACGTGTTATCGGAATCACAGGCACTAAAGGCAAAAGCACCACGGCGACGCTGCTGACTCATGTGTTGAACAGTATGAACCAAAAAGCCGCCGTTGCGGGAAACATCGGCACGCCTGTTACAGAATGCAATGATAACGTCGATTACTTCGTCGTCGAAGTCTCAAGCTATCAGGCCGCCAACTTTACTGAAACTTTTAATGTGGGCGTCCTTGTTTCCCTCTTTCCCGAACATCTCAATTGGCACGGAACACTAGATAAATACTATCGCGACAAAGCGAACCTTCTTTCGCATAGCAAACGGAAGATCGTTGGGGCGGACGCCGCTGCCACGCTCGCGTCGCACGGTATCGATGTTGCAAAGGATGTGCTTTTCGGCGTGCCTGATGTTTTTCATATTGACGGCTCTCAAGTGTTTCAAGGAGCGGTCCTTATCGGTTCTTTGACAAATTCTTTCCTATTGCGCGCTCACAACCACGGCAATGTCTGTGCGGTTCTTTCGGTGATAGCCGTACTTGGCCTTAACGCAGAGGAAGCCCTTAATGCTATGGCGGCCTATAAAGGACTTCCTCACCGCCAGTGCGAGCTGGGAGAAAAAGACGGAGTTCTTTATGTGGATGACAGTATATCCACAACGCCTCAATCCGCCATCGCCGCAATGGAAGCCTTCACGGGCCCCCCGCTGACGCTTATTGCAGGCGGATTTGACAGGGCTATCGACTACGCGCCATTAGCAGATTATATTGCTCACAAAAAGATTAACGCTGTGGTTTGCTTGGGCGACAGTGGCAAGCGCATTTACGATCTTCTTCAAGAGCGAAACGTGAAAAATGCGACGCTGGTTTCGACAATGCAGGAGGCCGTCAACAAGGCGAAACAGTCGACGCCTAAAGGCGGGATCATCCTTTTATCCCCCGCGGCCCCTAGCTATGGGATGTTTAAAAACTTCGAAGAACGCGCCGCCGTTTTTGCCGATGTAAGCGGCTTTTAGGGGTGGGCTTTACTAAAGCCGGTTTCTGGCCCTCGCCGTTAAACACCCTTGATTTTTGGCGGCAAAACCGCCACATAAACAGCAAATTTAATCAAAGGATACTTATGCGCGCCGAAATTCTTACAGCTATAGCGGAAATCGAAAAGTCGATGACTCTGCTGAGGAGGCATCTTTGACTACGACACAGCAGCCGCGCGCCTGGATGAATTGAACAGCTTCGCCGAGAATCCTGATCTCTGGAACGATTCCTCTCGCGCGCAAAAGATTATGCGCGAGCGCACGCAACTCGACCAGGCGATCACCGGCTATCGCGAGATCGAACGCGGTCTAAACGACAATATCGAAATGATTAAGCTTGCCGAGGCTGAAGGTGACGCGCCGATGGTCACGGAAGCGGAAAACGCAATCTTCAAACTACGCGATATCGCAGCCCAGCGTGAGCTTGAAAGCCTGCTTTCCGGCGAAGCCGACGCCAACGATTGTTACCTTGAAGTCAACGCAGGTGCAGGTGGCACCGAAGCGCAAGATTGGGCGCAGATGCTTTTGCGGATGTATATCCGCTGGGCCGAGCAGCACGGCTACAAAGTTACTTGGCTCGACGAAAGCCCTGGTGAAGAAGCGGGCATCAAATCCGCTACCATCCAAATTTCGGGGCACAATGCGTACGGATGGCTCAAAACGGAATCCGGCGTTCACCGCCTTGTCCGCATCAGCCCTTATGACGCCAACGCTCGACGTCACACAAGCTTTGCAAGTGCTTCGATAACGCCAGTAGTCGATGAAAATGTCCCCATTGAAATTAAGGATGTCGACCTGAAGGTGGATACCTTCCGCTCCTCTGGCGCAGGCGGACAACATGTGAACAAAACCGAAAGCGCTGTTCGTTTCACACACATTCCCACAGGTATCGTTGTCGCGTGTCAACAAGAACGCTCCCAACACAAAAACCGCGCTAAGGCGATGGAGATGTTGCGAGCGAAGTTGTACGAGCTGGAGCTAAAGAAACGCGAAGCCGCCGCCGCCGATATCGAAGCCCAAAAGAGCGAAATCGGCTGGGGCCACCAAATCCGAAGCTATGTTTTGCAACCCTATCAAATGGTCAAAGACGCAAGAACTGGCGCCGAAACCAGCCAAGCCGGAGCGGTTTTAGACGGCGACATAGATATGTTTTTAAGAGCCTCTCTCGCCAGTCGCCTCAAGGGACATGTGGAGTAGCACATAGCCTATTTTCATCAAAGAGACGGATTGCCCGTTTTTACACCCACATCTCTTTGATATGCTGCGGCAATGTGCCTTTCACCTTTTCGATCTCGTTTGGGTCGATATAGTGATCGATGGTGCGGAAAACGGATTTGATGGAATCCTCAACGTTCACCGGACCCATGTTTTTCAGTCCCTCGCTGACGTGCTCGATAAATTCCTCGCGGCTCCGCATTGGCTTTCCGTGTTTTGCCGGATGCCATTGATCGAAGAAAATCCCGCGCACCAGCATCGGCAATTGGGCGCTCAAATGAGCTGCCATCTCGGGCGTCAACCTGTCACGCAAGGCATGAAGCACGGCAGCGAGCGCGTGATATGCCCGTTGTTTGTTGGGACCAAGCTCATCCATTATATCCTTAAGCCACAAATTCGTAGTCTGCAGGGTTTTATCGAAAACATCTGGATTTTCTTGCGGATTCATCAGTCTCTCCGAGGCTGGAGGTTGGGGACTTCTCGTACAAATCATATCATTTCTGGCCATGGCGCCGATTTGCTGGAAGTCAAACATTACGATGCAGCAAACGTCCATTAACCATGAACGCCAACGGCATTTGACTAACATCCGCCAAGTTAGAGCCTGTTCATAATCTTTTAAGGAGAGAATGATTCGAAGGAGGCAATGAAAGGAGCCTCCGATGAGACAAGCCTACCGGAATATCTGGCTGCACGTTTGCAGAACGCGGTGCGCGGTATCGATTGCGCCTCTGGCTTCCGTTCGACGCAAGACGGCAAGCAAATCGGGCGGGGAGATGTCGGCAATCGGCCTTCCGCCAAGCCAAGGAAAAGCATCGACTTCAAGCCGCCGGACGGTTTTGGACGCATTGGACGTTGACCATGTTGGAGACTTCTTCTCGATCCATTCACGGGCAACCACTTCAAAGCTATTGGCTTGATTGCCTAACCAAGCTGCTTTTGCAGCAAGTCGGTTAACAGCGGGATCGATTTTGTCGGAGAGCTTTTTACGTTCCTGGTCGCGGCGGTTGCGGGCTTCCTTAAGAGGAACTTCGGGATAGACGCCAAGGGACAGAAGTTTTTCTTTGCCCGCGAAGCGGTATTTGAACCGCCACCTCTTCCCGCCGGAGGGGTTTACGAGCAGGAAAAGGCCTCCCGCATCAAACATTTTATAGGGTTTTTGCTTCGCCTTGGCGCGACGAACGGCGGTGTCTGTGAGCGGCATAAGAGGGGTAGCTCCGAGAAACCTTTTCTTCTTACCTCCAAGCCTGCCCCGACTTGGGCATGGATTTCAACGAATTTCTGCGGAAGCCCTCGGACGCCAACCACTCGATTTGTTATTCTATTCCAACACGCTAGAGGCCTTCTGGGACTTCTCCGGACTTTAGCGTGGTGAATGCGACAGGGATTGAACCTGTGACCCCTACCGTGTGAACGGGTAAGGGGGCACTATGTTTGTTCTTACTCTTCCTTTCTCAAAATAGAAACTCATTGATTTCGCGAAGTATTTTCCTTCTCTGGAAAAATCGCGACATTACCGTTGTTTCCACGGAATCGCCTCTCCGTACTACCTGCTTACTACCTGAAAGGAAAAGGCCATGCCTCGTGCAAAACAACGGTTCAATTTATCAAGGCGCTTCATCACGTCCGCTATGGGAAACTTTGACGGCAAAGACGTAACGTTTTGGGACGACTCTCTCCGAGGGTTCGGCTTGCGTGTTCAATCGAAAGAAATCGCCTCGTGGATCATCATGTATTACAACCCCGAAGGCCGCTTCCGGAAATATACGCTTGGTAAAGCCGACACGCTAACGCCCGAAGAGGCGCGAAAGCTTGCGCGTGAAAAGCTCGCCGACGTTGCCAAGGGCAACGATCCTGCGGCGGAGAAAACGGCGGTTCGAAAAGCGATTACGGTTAGCGAACTATGCGACTGGTATTTAGAAGCGGCAAAAACCCTGCCCGGACGTGGCGGACGGCTGAAAAAGGCGTCAACGCTGTATTTGGATAAAAGCCGGGTTAACTCACATATCAAGCCGCTCATCGGAACCCGAAAGGTTTTTACTCTGACGCTTCAAGACATAGAGGCTTTGCAGCGCGATATTGCTTTGGGTAAGGCCAATCGTCCCCGACCGGCAAAAGGCCGGGGAGACGCCGTTACGGGGGGACGCGGTGCGGCGGCACGAACGATCAATATGTTTGGGACTATTCTCGAATTTGCTCGTCGTAACGGGATTATTAAAGACAATCCGGCGCGAGGCGTCCAAAAATACGCGGGCGAAAAGCGAACGAGATTCCTTTCGATGAAAGAACTTCAAGCTTTGGGAACCGCGCTGCGCCAATGCACCCTTGAAGGCGAAAACTCGAAAGCCATTGCGATCATTCGGGCGCTTGCGCTTACAGGGTGTCGCCTCGGCGAGATTTTAAGCCTCCGTTGGGATTGGATCGATGTTAAAGGACGCTGCATTCGTTTCGGCGACACGAAGACCGGCGCACAAATTCGACCGATTAGCGTCATTGCGGCGAAGTTCTTAGATGCACAACCCAAGAAGGTTTTGATAGATGCGGACGGCAACGAAAGTTTTTCGCCTTGGGTTTTTCCAGCCGAACGCGGCAACGGACATTTTGTCAGCGTTGAGCCGACTTTCGAACGTGCTTGCGAAATAGCTAAGCTCGAGAACGTCATTCGCCACACATTGCGCCATACCTTTGCGAGCGTTGCGGCGCAGATGGGCTATAGCGAACTTACTATCGCCGGGTCGTTGGGGCACGGGGCACGAGGCGTGACAAACCGTTATAGCCACCTACCGGATAGCGCACTTGTCTCGGCGGCTAATTGGGTATCCATGCGAATTGCTGTTGCTTTTGGGGGCAAGAAGAAAATCTCGCGATTCAGCCCGACAAATAATCTGTTACGGTTTGAGAAGAACTCCTCGAATAAGAGTTTATTGCCTTTAATTGCCGCCACATTCCGCGTACAAGAAAAGACAACTCATTAGAAGAGAAAAGAACAAAATAGAAGACGACCAATTACAACAAAAAAGAAGTAAAAATAACTAAAGAGAACAGGATATAACAGATTGTAATACAAAGATAATTTTGACATTTTGGGCCGTGGTGGATAGCCTTCTTTTGGACTGATTCGGGACCAAAAGAATGAAGGTTAACAATGAAGCATATTCAGCCGAGGAAATGGCAAATCCCGTCGTTTGCTTGGCTGACCTTATGGACGAGCCTTTCGTAACTCGCGAACAGGCGGCTTATTACCTTCGGCAAAGGTACGGTGCGCCTTGCGCTGTATCAGCTACGACTTTGGCTAAATTGGCTAGCGTCGGGGGAGGCCCCACGATGCACCGGTTTGGGCGGCGTGTGGGATACCTAAAACGGCATTTGGACGAATGGGCGCAATCGCGCTGTAGCGGTCCCGTGCGGATAACGGCAAGAAAGGCAATAAAAGGGCCACAAACGAACGCCGAAGCCGGTGAGCGTAATTTGCCTACGCCGCCCTTGCGGGACAGCAAGGGGGCAGAATGAATATATTCTGCTACCCACACTTCATTAACGACTGGCAACGCGATACGGGCCACCTTCCTCTTGAAAAGAAAGGCGCATATCGCGAAATTCTTGACAGAATGTATCTCACACAAGGTCGCTTAAAGGCAGAGCCGAAGGAATTATGCCGGATCATCGGAACACAAACGGTTGGCGAACGCAGGGCGGTTAAGGAAGTTGTTGAGGAATTTTTTGAAGTCAGGGATGGGTATTTGTATCAAAAACGTTGTTTCATTGAGCTTGAAAGAATCCGGAAGAAAAGTGAGAACGGGGCGTTTGCCGCAAGGGAAAAACATAGGAAATACAATAATACTTCTCCTGCGGACGCAGCGCCGGAGCAGGTGCAACAAAGCAAAAATGGCACAGCCGCACATACCGCCAATCAAAACTCATTATCTAATATTCATGAATCATCAGCTTCATCAGGCTCGCCCAAGCAACTGCAAGCCACTATGGATGGGGCTTTGCAGGCGGACGATGCGGCTAGGCTTGTTACCCTCTTCGACATGAAGCTTTCCGAATGCTACGGATCAAACGGTGAGCGGGAGGCTCCACATCCAAGCGATCATCTTACGGCTAGCGGTTGGCTTGCTGCCGGGTTAAGCATTGATGAGTGCATCGATATTATTTCGGGTATTATTTGCCGTCAGAAAGCTAAAGACAAACAGCCGCCGAGGACTCTCGCCTATTTTGAGTCTTCTATGCGAGACGCCCTTTCTCGCCCAAGGGCATACGAGCCTCGCCCTTCGGGCAATCTGACGCCCGTGCAGAATAACATTCCGCCGGAGTTGTTCGAGAGGCTACGCAGTTACCATCTTGACCCGGCAAAACTAATCAGGTGGCTTGGCAAAGCAGAGTTTAGGGATGACGGTAAAGTTATTCTTGTCGAAACGGCTTTTATTCGCGATTGGGTTATCAGAGAATATGAATCCCATTTAATCGAGGCACTTCGCTTTACCCCCGAAATCGTTGTCACCAAAAAACAGAAAAACACGTCCGGCGAAACGCATCCCCATTCCGAGCAACCGGGCGGACCAGTCAGCAACGCCAATTCACACGACGCCCAGCCACTCTCCGACGTAAATTCTCAAGGTACTCCCAGCCTACCCACCCTATACGGGTGCAAAATGACCCCAAAACGCCCTAGGGTAAGTGTTTTTCAACGTCCCCGCAGTGGCAGACCCTGTCTGTTATTCTTTTTGAATAAGCTTTGTGATTTCCCAAATACCGGAGCCATTCTTTTTTATATGACAGAAATACTCGGCATTGGTCATTCCTCCGAAACCACTACGGGCGCGAAGGGTTATATTTAATATTACCGCGCCATCTTTAAGCCGTGTTGCTGGTGTCGAGGTGTCAAATTTTGCAGAATCTGGATCACGTAAGTTTGCCGTCACACTATCGCGACAGAGCATGACCGCTCGCATGTTTTCATATTCTTCCTTCTCCGCCGCGCGAACTGGGTCTAACGGAAGGGGCGGTCTACTGCCGGGATTGCCGCTTAGAAATACGCCGAGTAAAATTATCAATAAAAGGGGCGGGATAAATATAATCTTGGCGGCTTTTCTTAATTGCCGTTGGTTATATGCCCGCGACCGTGCCCCACAGCGAAGGCATTTCTTTGCTTCGTCGCTAATTTCCGCGCCGCATTCGTGACATTTAACTAAGGCCATATTCCACCCCCTACCGTTTGCCAGAAGGCGGCGTCATAGCCGTCAATAGTTTATCTTTTAACCCATTGATTTCGTCCTCGATCTTTTTGACGCCTTTCTTGGCTTCGGCTAGTTGGGCGTTAGCCTCATGAAGCTTGCCGTAGGTATCGCGCAGCGCCTGAAAATGTGGCGCGGCGGTTGTTCCTTCGAGAAGGTCCGGAAGGGATTCAAGATCGTCAAAGTTCGGATCAACCAAATTTGTGAAATCACCGAACATTAAATCGAGCCGGTGTTTGCAGAATCCGCGCTTCATTTTGCCGGAAACACAGGAACAAGTAGCCGTGAGCCGGTCGCCAATACGTTTAAAATTAACGTCGTATTCTTCGCCCTCGCTGCCTTGAACTATAAATTTTAGGATATTTGACATGACGCTTCCCCATTAGAGCCAAGCGAAACTCGCCCCCTACGTTAATCCATGCTGTCGTTTTGTTCAATATATCGAGGTGTATATTTCGAACAGGTATTGTCGAATTCCCGTATGGACTTACGGGAAACCTTTGCAACGAATCTGCGCCGCTTGAGACATGAAAAAGGCTTGTCTCAGGACGACTTAGCTTATGAAGCCGAAGTCAGCCGTAGTTATCTGAGTCAGCTTGAAAAGGGCGATTTCTTTGTAAGCTTGAAGGTTATCGGGCGGCTCGCTGACGCTCTTTCTATCGATCCGATAGAATTTCTAAAAGCGACCAAAAACAAAGAGAAAGCGACAAAACGCTAACAATCTCTCGAAATACTGCCGCGTGTAGAAACTTTTTAATCCTCCCGCTCTTGTATAAGCTCCTTTCGTTCCTACATTATTGCGAGTTATGTCGGAAATGGCGTCGTGGGCAAGATTATCGCGTATCTTTTGGCTGTCAGCGCAGCCTATCTGGTAGCTTTAGGCTACATTAACACCGGACTAAGCGTTCAATTTGAGCCTTTTCGGATCGGGGCGAACTGTGCCCTTACCGGCGGCTTGGCTGGCTGTCTTTACTGTCTGCGTGCTGTCTATCTGAATGCTTGCGTTCGTAAGAACTGGGACCTTACATGGGGCGTCTGGTATTTTCTACGTCCAATAACGAGCGCGGGAAGTGGCGCAATCAGCTTCGTTTTCATGAAGGCCGGACTTCTTGTCCTTGAGGCCGGGACAAAGACCGACGCAACCGAATTCGGCTTTTATGCCTTGGCGCTTATTGCCGGGTTAAACGTCGATAATTTCATCAGAAAAATTGAAGAAGTCGCCGAAAGCGTATGGGGCGTCAAGAAATCCCGCGCGAGCGAACTATGCGAGACTGGAAAGGAAAAATAACGTGCCAACAGTTCATTTTTTAAATGTAAATTCGGGGGATTGCTCCATCATTCAACACGGCAAGGGGAACGTTTCCGTAATCGATATATGTGGCGGAAATTCCGAAGAAGAGGCCAATAAATATGTTCAAGCTTCTGGTCTTTTGAGCAGCATTTTGGGCGCTGAAAGATATGGTTCCTCTCTCGCAGAAAAAGGCGTTAAGGGGAACTTTAAGATGAAGGATCACCTTGCTAACCCCATAGATTATTTGAAAAAAATCGGGGTAAAAAGCATATTCAGGTTTATATTAACCCACCCGGACATGGATCACATGGATGGGCTGAAAAAGCTCAAAGACGAGATCGGCATTTCGAATTTTTGGGACGCCGGGGTCAGCAAGGACAAGCCTTCATTTGAAGGAACCCGTTACAAAGAGGAAGACTGGGACCAATACAAAAAGATGGGCCGGGGAGAAGGTGTCGTCTCGGCTATTCACCATTTAGCCGGAAGCAAGTTTAAATATGCCAACAGAAACGACGATGATTCCGTCGGTGGAGACTGCCTTAGCATCCTCGCCCCCAACAAAGAACTCGTCGATGCAGCAACTGGAAACGAAGACCCGAATGACGCTTCCTATGTAATCCTATACCGCAGTGCCGGTGGGCGCATCTTGTTTCCCGGCGACGCTCATGATGCAACGTGGGAATATGTCATGGCTAATTACGAAGCGGACGTTGAGAACTGTTCGATTTTAATTGCGCCACATCATGGACGACATTCGGATCGCTCCTTTGATTTCCTTGATTGTATCGAACCCAAGCTCACCCTTTTGGGGAACGCTGAGTCTGATAACCTTGCATATGAGGAATGGAGCAACAGAGGGTTAGCCTATATCACAAGCAATCAGGCTGGAAACATCGTGCTTGCAACGGAAGACGGCTTTATTAACGTGTTTATCGAGAACGAAGCGTTTGCAAAAGCAAGCGGCAAAGACTGTTCTGTTAAAAATGCTCAAGGTTATATTCTTTGGGATACAATCAAAGCCACGGCAGAAGGAAAACAGGCGTCAGGGTCGGGTTCTGTGGTTTTATCTCAGAGCGCCGCTAGGACCGTCTCTCGTTAAGAGGGGCGAGTATGGTCGTTTTGCCTTTACCTGTAATCGCACGGGCGCGCTGTGTGAAAAATATCGCGGGCTGAGAAATACTCACGAAAGTTTTAGGGAAAACGCAGTCTCGAACGTTATAGGCTGCGGAGTTTTTCCGCTTTTCATCCACAAAAAAGGAAAATAGCTATGACAATACAAATACAACAGGACGGCAAAGGCAACGAGTACGTTAGGGTCGAAAACATCCGTATTACTTATTTACCCGCTTGCTCATGGGACCCATCTTCTCCGGGGCTACGAATTCAGGCGTACAGGGACAATCAAACAGACGCTCTCCACCAAGGAGCCGAGATACCTATAAAAAACCAACAGACGGCGCTTGATGTTATTGCCGCCATTGCTTCTCTAATTAAGTAATCGACGTGCGAGGGGCAAAAGCCCCTCGCATTTTTTCAGAATGATGAGAATGGCGCGGTTGTTTGTTAAGGAAGCAAGGATAATACGATAGGGTTACTTGGCACGAAGGGCCGCTTTTTTCCACGTCTCATTCTCAATTAAAGTCGAACGCGAAACTTCTATGTCGGAACATCCCTTAATTGATTTTAGAGTTGTCTTTACGGATTCTGAAAGCGTCCTTGGCATCCATGGGCTTAAAGTGATTTTGTTGATCCAGTCGATTTCAATTTTATAGTTTTTAAAATCCTCGCTCCGTTTAGCATTGGTGTAAATGAGCCGGAATTCACATTCATCCTCATACGGAAGTCGCTTTATAAAGGGAAGGTTATCAATTTTGGCTCATCTGCACGTTTAGTGGGTAAAAGTGGGGTGTAGGCGTGCGAAAAAGCCATTATGGACGGGCATTATTTGAGTTTTCAAGGGGCCGAAAACGTGGCACGTATTCCGGCATGAA
>JAQVZU010000109.1 GCA_028708035.1 Alphaproteobacteria bacterium | reverse complement strand
AAAAACACGGAGCGCTACGCTGCCGGTAATACCATTTTCAACGCCTCGGCTACGGCTTGCATGCGTATCTCTTCCCGGTTACCGGAAAACTGGCACTTGTAATGCATTATGGTCCCTTGCCGCGTGGCTAGTCCAAAAAAAACCAGCCCTACGGGTTTTTTTTCGCTTCCTCCGCCCGGCCCCGCGATTCCTGTAACGGAGACGGCGACATCGGCGTGCGAAAAGGCCAGCGCTCCTTGCGCCATTTCTTCGGCGACCTGCTTGCTTACCGCGCCAAAGCGGTTAATCATTTCGGGCATCACGCCCAAAACTTCGACTTTGGCTTCGTTGCTATAGGTGACAAATCCGCGCTCAAGAACGTCAGAGGCTCCTGGCACATCGGTCAATGCGCTTGCGATAAGGCCGCCCGTGCACGACTCCGCCAGCACAAGCTTGCGGTGCGTCTGGGTGAAGGCCAAAACGACTTGCTGGGCAAGTGTGTGGATGTCGATAGGAAGCATGTTAGCCCGAATGTTGTTTTAGTTCTTCTGCCAGAAAGCGCATGCATCCCTATAGACAAGCCGATAGGCAATTCAGATGCAAGCCCTTTTAACGATTCGCAGCGGCGCGACGCAATCTGTCATTAATGGCAAGGCCCAAGCCAGTCATAGGAATAGGTGCGACAGCAATTCCTGAATGGGGCGGAGTATCCAAAGCGCGCATCATTGCGAAAAGGTTAGCTGCTGCTTCGCTTAAATCTCCGGAAGGGCTGAGATTTAGGCTTGCCGCGCCTGCGTTGCCTTCGGTTATCCCGAAGGCGAGATAGGCTTCGTTCCGTTCCGCCCCTTTTGCGTTCAAGCGTACAGGCAAATGCGGCGCATAGTGGCTGGAAAGCATTCCCGGCGACATCGGCGCATTTGTCGATGCCGAATAGACCGCAACTTTGCAGCCCAGCGCGGCTTCCAACTGTTCGCGTGTGATTCCGCCGGGCCTCAGAATTACGGGGATTTCAGAGGTCAAGTCGATTACGGTGGATTCCACGCCGATCTGACATGATCCTCCGTCTAAAATTAAATCGACATTGTTGCCCAGAGAGTCGGCGACATGGTTTGCCGTCGTCGGACTAAGTTTTCCCGAAGCATTGGCGCTGGGCGCGGCAATGGGAAGGCCTGTCGCTTTCAGCAGTCTTTGCGCGTCGGGGTTCGACGGAATCCGTACGGCAAGCGTCTCAAGCCCCGCGCTTGTGAGCAGCGAGGCAGGACATGACGGCGCGCGTTTGAGAACAAGTGTCATAGGCCCCGGCCAAAAGGCTTTGGCGAGAACGCGCGCCCTTTCTGTCCATTCGATCAAGGGATCAAGCGCTTTGACTTCATCGACGTGAACAATCAGAGGGTTGAACGTAGGCCTTCCTTTGGCCTTGTAGATGGAGGCCACGGCGTGTCCGTTCGTCGCATCGCCGCCAAGCCCGTAAACGGTCTCGGTCGGAAACGCGACAAGCTTGCCTTCGTGCAGCAGCGTTGAGGCCAGCGCAATTGACTCGTCGTTAACGGGCAGAACTAAGGACATTAAAGTTTAAAAATCGCCTTCTTTATTTCGTCCACATGGCCGGGAATGCTTACATTGCGCCAGATGGTGCGAATAATCCCTTTATCGTCGACCAAAAAGGTCGATCGCTCTATACCCCAAGATACCCCCCCATCCGAGCCTTTTTCTTTTAAAACGCCAAACTTTTTAGAGACCTCGCCGTTTATGTCCGAAGCCAGGGAAAAAGTTAACCTGTATTTTTTGGAAAAAGCCTCATGCGTATCCAAAGAATCGCGCGAAACGCCGATAACGTTAACGCCCAGCTTGCCAAAATCCGGGAGCGTATCTCGAAAAGAACAAGCTTCGGCTGTGCATCCCGGCGTATCATCCTTGGGGTAGAAGTACAAAACGTAGGGCTTGCCTTTTAGAGTTTCGTTGCTGACCGCGCCCACTTGAGTGGCAGGCAATGTGAACGAGGGGGCTTCCTGTCCAACGTCAACCCCGCCGTTCTTAACTGTGGTTGTTGGCATGAGCGACTCCTCTGTGTTAGGGTGGGTATAATCCCGCCGCAAGAAAGAATCCCGGCCTTTTAGCGGAGAATTCTACCACAAAACAGAAGCTTGCCCTAGCCGAAGGGTTGTTTTTTAACGTTCTGTCTATAAAGGTCCGGTATGTTGCGTTTTTTGCGATATGTTTTCGAAGTCCTTGCGACGCTCGTGGGCGTTGGCATTGTCTGCGCGATGCTTTTGGCCTACCGCCTCAGTTCTTCGCCCATAAGCCCGGATTTTTTGACGCCGTATATCGAAACAGGCATTGAAAGAGCTTTTCCAGGCAGCGATGCTCGCCTTGAGTCCACACAGCTTGGCTGGAGCTCGGTTGAGCGCGCCTTTACGCTTAATATCCGCAATGTAAAGATTCTCGATAAAAGTGGCGTCGAGTTCGTTTTTATCCCAGTCATGGACGCCAAGATTAGTCTGCTCGGCCTTGCTTTTGGTCAATTGATGCCTAAAGAGCTTGCTGTTGATCATCCCCAATTTAAGCTCGAGCGTGACGCCAAGGGCGTTCTTGCCTTCGGCGGATTGACTATGGGGGGCAGTTCAGGCGCGGCATCAGGCTCAGCCTCCGACATGATCGGCGGCATTGCCGAAAAACTCTCGAATACATCGTTTCTGTACAGGCTGAGCATGGGCCACGCGGTCATCGATGTGCACGATCAGGTAACGGACAAGTCCTGGGCAGTTTCAGTCCCCGAAGTATCGATCAAGCGCAATGGATTTCGGGATTTTGACCGGGCGCTCAAATATGGGGCGCTTGATGGGCGCATCAAGGTCGATGTTCCGCTGTCCAAGGCCGACGCTTCCGTGGATGTCCACTATCTTTATGACCCCGCGCTTCGCCGCCACACGATGACGGCGGTTTTCAGCAATGTGACGCCAGCAGAAATCGCGGGAGGCAGTCTTGGCGCGTTAGGATTGGGGCTCGCCTCGGCCCTGGACTTGCCGCTTAACGGCAAGATTGACATGACTTTTGATAAGGCTTTAACCGTTATGCGGGTCGCCGCGCATATATACGGAGAAGATGGCCGTTTCGTTTATCCTGATTTCTGGGACAAGCCGCGGGCTGTCAAGTCGGTTGAAGTTAACGCCAAATACGACCGGATGATGCGCAAGCTTTCCGTTTCCGATACGCGCGTCGATTTTGGCGGTCCTGCCATTGAAGTGAAAGTTGACGGCAGACCGTCTGTGACTCCTCAAAAAGATCTCGATTTTACGGCGGAAGTGAAAGTGGAAAAGTTGCCGATGAACAGGTTCGCGGAAATCTGGCCCAAGCCTGTCATGGCCAACCCGCGCGCGTGGCTTTCTGAAAATTTGCACAACGGCATTTACGATTACGCTGAAGTCACGCTTAAAGGCACGGTTGCGTTTGACAAGATCGAAGATATGAAGGTCCTTGAGGCCACGGGCAAGGTCTCCGCGTCCAAGGGGCAGGTCAAGTATATCGAAGGCATGCCACCTGTCGAAGGCGTGGATGCTTTGGCGACGTTTAATCTCAACAAAATGGAGGTTCAGCTTTCAGGCGGCGGCATCGGCAATTTGCGTCTTCAGCCGTTTACTCTCGTCATTACCGGCCTTTCGGATTACGACCAATACATTGATATCCCGATGCAGGTTTCGGGACCGCTTACCGAAGTTCTGCGACTCCTCAACAACCCGCCCCTTGAATATGCGAAGAAACTCGGTCTTGCACCGCAGGATCTTACCGGAAAGATTTCGGGCGTGGTCAGATTCAAGTTTCCGCTTCTTAATTCTCTGCTGATGAAGGACGTGGACATCAAAGCGATCGCAACCGCTACTGAGGTCGCCTCGCCCAAGCTTATTCCCGGCGTTCCCCTCGAGCAGGGCAATCTTGCTCTTGAGGTCGATACGAAAGGATTCAATCTTAAGGGCCAGATCAGCCTCGGCAAAGCTCCGTTCAATATCGCGTGGGACGAAAGCTTCGAGCAGGTTCCCAACAGGCCTTTACGCCATGTCACCGCGACGGGCTCCGTTCGCGAAGACCAATGGGCCAGCCTTGGGGTCACCGCCTTTATGGGCACCAAGGGCGCAATCAATGTCACCGCGGAAATGACAAAGCCCACCAAAACGAAAACCAGTTTTGCGGGGGCGCTTGATCTAACTCCCGCTGAACTTGCTGTGGATATGCTTAAATGGAAAAAGCCTGCGAACGTTCCTGCGGTGCTTAAATTCAACGCTGAGGCCAATGGAAACGACCCGGTGCGCATTACCAACATTACATTGCGCGGCACGCGGGTTTCAGCCAATGGCACGGCGGTCTTGTCGCCGGACATGAAGCAGCTTATTTCCTTCGACTTTCCTAAGCTGATATTAGGGCGCACCGATGCATCTCTTGAATTTGAACAGAGTTTCGGCGCAGACGGCGCTTTGCGTTTCGACGCTACGGGAAAATCACTCGATGTTTCGGGCCTGCGCGGAGGCAACGATCCGGACAAGGCCGATCCTCGCCCAAAGGAATATCATCTTAAAATTGATAAGCTCTATACTTCAGAGAAGGGCGAAATTGACAAAGCGAACGGCTTTGCCTCACGCGACAAGGAAGGCTGGGCTGCGATCAATTTTTCGGGCATGGCCGAAGATACGCCCATCGGCATTGAACTGACTCCGCATCCTGACGGGCATCGTACATTCACGATTAAATGCGACAACTTCGGCAAAGCTCTTAAAGGCCTTGGATTTACCGACACTGTTCAGGGAGGCAAGATGAATATTGTCGGCCAAAGCTCGCCTGAAGATCCCCGGGTGATTACGGGAGGCCTCAAAATCAAGGATTTTACGGTCGAAAAGCTGCCGGTGCTTGCTTTGCTTCTTAACGCGACCTCGCCCTTCGGCATTACCGGGATCTTGACCGACAGCATGAGCTTTAGCCTTTTGAAAGGGCGATTTACGTGGAAGAGCGATACACTTTCGCTCGATAAAGTTCACGCAACGGGAGCGGCTGTGGGCATCAACATTGACGGGGACATCGATATGAATACGGGCCAAGCCGATTTATCGGGCACTCTTGTGCCCTTTAGTGTGGTTAATGACGTGCTCAACGCGATTCCACTTATCGGCGAACTGATTACAGGCGGCCAACATCAAGGCGTTCTTGCGGTTTCCTACGGCATCAATGGAAATCTGGATAATCCGCATATTTCGGTCAATCCGATCTCGCTTTTGACTCCCGGTTTCATCCGCAATTTGTTCTTTGGCGACGACGACAGCGACAACAATGA
>JAQVZU010000001.1 GCA_028708035.1 Alphaproteobacteria bacterium | reverse complement strand
ATCAAATGCGCCAGTATTCTATCCAATGCGGATGAAAATAAAAATCGTATTGTATGGTTAATTAAGCGCTTTGCTTTCACTATTCAGCAAGAGTTTTTTGATATTCACACCGCCAGAGAACCCTCCTAATCCTGTAAGCCCCACCACCCGATGACAAGGAACGAAATACGGAACAGGGTTGGCTCCGCATGCCGATCCGACCGCACGAACGGCTTTAGGATTCCCCAAACGCTTTGCGATCTCACCATAGGTGCGCGTTTGGCCTTTTGGAATGGCGGCAATCTCTCGCCAAACAGCTTGTTGAAATTCCGTCCCTACAAGATAGCGCGGCGCTTCTGGATCGACTTCAAGCTTGGCGTTGCGGACATAATCGGTCTTTGGCCACTCTTTTTCCCACTCCTTAAGAATGCCCTTCATGTCGCGGCCTCGCAGAAAAGCGGCGCGGCAGATTTCTCCTTTATCGGTCACGCCAACAACCAAGCTTCCGGCTACGCATTTCGACAGCGTCCATGTGACGCACTTTGGTGGAACTGCACCGAAGCGCAGTTTCATCGGATCACCATGCTGCCATCGTAAAGCTCGAGCACTCCCGTCATGTCCGTACGTAGAACAAGGCCCTGAAGCGTCGCGGCCTGTTTTAGTTCATCGAACGAGCCGGTGAAGTAAAGATCGACATGAATAAGGCCCTTTGACACATCAAGCGTATCAATTTTCGTGACCTGAGGAATCGTCGAAAGGCGTTTTTTCATCTGCGTCCATGTTTGCAAAGCATTGGCCCGAACGGCAACAATAAGATGAGACCCATCAGTCGATTGCGCGGGAACGGCGGCGGGCGCGACGGGTGCCCCGGATGCCAGAGCAGTAGACGCGGCGGGAATAACGATTTTCTTTTTGATCTCAACCGGATTGAACTGAATGGTAAAAACGCCCACATAGCGGACAGCAGAGACCCGCTCGCTTTGAACCTCAAAGCTCTGCACGAACATTGCGATGTCATCATCTTTCAGCTTATCCACGCTCTCGGTCACGCCAAGGCGCACGAAGAGTTGGCCCAGCGCCGCGCGCTCGGCCTGCATGATGGCTTTGTCGCGCGCATGAGCGGCGGTGTCGGCGGTCACGTCCGCATTGACGTCCGTTACGGTATACGAGCCTGAAGGACTCGACGGCGAAGCGGCAGAAGAGGCTTTGTCAGGCGATGGCCCCTCGATCACAACCGAGGGGATGTTATCGGACATGGATTGCGCCTGAGCGGCTCCCGCAAAACATGTGAAAAGCATCAATAATGCGAAACGCATGGGCTTGGTTTGGTTAGGGTTAAGGTTGGCTAACGCTAGCACGATTTCTTTATGCGGGAAACTATGGTAGCAGGAATGCGGTTAGCGCCTTTTATACTACGGATTTATCTGAAATGCGCTTGCATGCTCTTAGGAAAGGTTTCGGTTATGCTGAAAGTCGGCGTGCTTATTTCAGGACGCGGAAGCAATTTAAAATCACTGATGGCAGCGTGCGCCACACCGGGCTTTCCCGCGGAAATCACCTGCGTCATTTCAAACAAGGCGAGCGCCAAGGGTTTGGACTACGCGCGCAACGCGAACATTCCTGTCCACGTCGTTCCCCATAAAGATTTTGCCGACAGACAGGCCTTCGACGCGGCCATCGACGCCGTTCTTGAAAAACACGGCGTCCAGCTTGTGTGCCTTGCGGGATTTATGCGGCTTTTAACGCCGTGGTTCGCGGAACGGTGGCGCGACAGGCTGGTCAATATCCACCCGTCCCTTTTGCCATCGTTTCCGGGAACGGACGTACATCAAAAGGTGCTGGATTATGGCGCGAAGGTAACGGGATGCACGGTCCACTTCGTCCGCTCCGAGATGGACCACGGGCCCATCATCCTGCAAGCAGCCGTCCCTGTTCTGGACGGAGACACCGAAGAAGTCTTGGCCGAGCGCGTATTGAAAGCCGAGCACAAGGCCTACCCCGCCGCGCTGCGCCTGATCGCCGAAAACCGCGTGAATGTGCTCAACGAACGTGTGTTTGTTACGGATTCAACGGAGTCAGGCGAGGCGCTGTTCAATCCCAAGGCCTGAAGTTTTTTTCTTCGCGGGATTCTCAAGCTTCTTCGGTTGGTGTATAAGCGACTTCGATGACAGACAACGGTCTCCTTACAAGGCGCAGGTTTTTGCAGGCAGGGCTAACGGCATCGCTTTTGGGCGCTGGAGCTTTTGCACTTGCCTCAAAAGGATGGGCGGCAGCCGCAGAGGCCAAGCCTTTACCTTCGCGCAAGCCAAATGTGCCCAAGCTTCTCGTGCTCGATCCGGGACACGGTGGGCGCGATCCCGGCGCCAGAGGCGCGTCGGGAACGCTCGAAAAAGACATCACTATCGATATCGCTCAACGCATGGCGGATCAGCTTCGAAACGACAAAGGCATTATCGTCAAGCTGACGCGCGAGGACGACGTTTTCATTCCTCTTGAAGAACGCGTCAAATTCGGGCGTGAAGCTCGTGCCGATTTGTTTCTTTCCATCCATGCGGACAGCGCGCCGAATAAATCCGCGCGCGGGCTTTCCGTCTATACGCTCTCGACCAAAGCTTCCGACAGTTTTTCCAAGTCGCTTGCCGACAAGGAAAACGAGGCCGACCTGATGGGCGGAATGGACTTGCCCCCGGCCCCCAAGGAAGTTACCGCCATTCTAATGGATCTGACCGCGCGTCAAACCCGCAATACCGCGCAGCACGCGCGCGCGACGTTTATTCGAGGACTTTCGCGGCAATGGCGTTTGCTCGAACAGCCCATGAGGTCTGCGAATTTCGTCGTATTGCGCGCGCCCGACGTTCCCTCCATGCTGATTGAGACAAGCTTTTTATCAAACCCCCAGGACGAAGCGATTTTGAGGCAACCTTCGCAGCGCGCCAAAATCGCCAAGCTGATGGCACGGACCATCGCGGCCATTTTGGACAGTTCTCTGTTCGCCTGAAATCGAAGTAATGGCGGAATACGTCCGCAAGTTTTAGAAAGTGTTAACGGAAACTCTGGAACTATTGTCCTTCCTATCGTATTCTCCCCGTTCGCGCTTTAGTTTATCCTCCCATTCGATGCGTAAACATCTGTTCCTTACCGCTTCGTTAACCATCGCTGCGCTCACGGGGCCTTCCGTCGCGCAAACGGCGCCCGTTGTCGCCGTGCGCACAGGGGTACACGAGACGTACGACCGCGTGGTTTTCGACTGGCCAAAGAATGTCAAATATAAGCTTAACCGCGAAGGCGCCAAGGCGTCGATCACGTTTGAGGCCGCGGCCAGCATCAAATTCCCGCACACGATTCAGTACGATCTAAGCCGCGCGCATGGATTCTCGGCACAGGAAGAAAACGGTGCGGTCACGGTAACATTTACTATCGATCCGTATGCGCCGGTCAAAGTCTTTGAAAACGCGTCTTCCATCGTCATCGATATTCAGGACAAAATCAAAGACGCGCCGAAGCGCACCGAAGTGCCGGAATCCGCAGCTCCTACACCGCAATCCGGCGAAGCTCCAAAAAATGCAGCTACTGACAAGCCCTTAGCGCTTTTACCTGAACCACCCGCGAAGACCGATCCCATAGCGACTGAAAAACCGCCAACGCCTCCTCCGCCTCCCAGCGCAGCAGCACAGCCGGTTCCGCCCGCAGCGAAAAATCTGCCTGATCTTGTTCTGACCGAGAATCCTATTCAGGTCGCCGCGCTTGATCCGCACATCTTGGCCCGTGCCGTTATTTTTTCACGCGCAGGAGGCGGTTATATCGTTTTTGACAAGAAGATGACGCTTTCGCCCCAAGCGCTGCTCAATGGCACGTCCTCATTGATTGACCTTCAACCCCTCGACATGCCGAAGAACTCAGGCTTCCGCTTCGACATGCCGCCTGAATCGACAGTGCAAGCAACGCTGGACAAAACAACCTGGAAATTGTTTCTATCAAAAAAACAAGACACATTCTCGGTTACGACGTCTCTTATCGCCCAACCCGATTTTGCGCTGGGAGCGCGGCTTCTTTTGCCCCTACCCGATGCGCCGGACCCGATCCGTTTCACGGACCCGGTTGTAGGCGATGATTTGGTCCTTGTGCCATTGGCGCAGAGTCAAGCGTTTAACGTCGAAAGGCGCATTCCAAATCTGGCAATCTTGTCAGCGGCGCAAGGACTGGTAATCAAGCCGCTTTCCGAAAAGGTTGTTGTGCGCGCGGTTTCGGACGGCGTCGAGATCACGGCTGAAGGAGGCCTTCTGCTCTCGCGCGCAAGCGATACGGGGGCTAATCAGGAGTCGGCATCAAAGCTGAAGGCAGCCGCAACCGGAAAATCGATGTTCGATTTCGCCACGTGGAAAGGAAAGCCGGGTGAAACATTCACGCAGACGCGCCAGCGCTTGCAACAAACCATCGTGGACGTTCCCGAAGCCGAGAGAAACCGCGCGCGCATGGAACTGGCGCGGTTCTATTTTTCAAAAGGCCTCGGCGGAGAAGCTGTTTCGATGCTGGAGTATATCGCCAAACAAGTGCCAGATCTCAAATTCCACGATGATTTCATGGCTCTTTTGGGCGCAGCGAAAATTCTGGCATACCGGTCCGAAGACGGATTGCGCGACCTCGCCATTCCCGGCCTTGCGGACCAGCCGGAAGTCGCCTTATGGCAGGCAGTAGGGCTCGCGCAAATTCGTGAATGGAAAGAGGCGGAAGACAGGTTTTTATCCAAAGAAAGCCTTTTGGCCGGATATCCTGAACCTTTTTTCTCACGTTTTTTTGTGCTCGCCATTGAATCGGCTTTGGCGGCGGGACACACACATGAAGCGGCGGATTGGCTTCATTTCGTGATGAATTCGCCGCATTCGACATCCATCGATCCGGCGCTGGCTTTCTTGCGGGGAGCTATCGAAGCCAAGGCAGGTCATGAGGCTGAAGCCCGGAAGGCTTGGAAAGAAGCCAAAAGTTCTAACGACCGACTTTACAAAGTACGTGCGGAACTCGCGATGGTCGATCTTGATGTCTCGATGGGATCTCTGACCCCCGCGCAAGCTGCGGACAGGCTGGAAACAATGCGTTTTGCCTGGCGTGGCGACGATCTTGAGGCCGAGATTCTGCACAGGCTAGGACAATTTTATATCCGGGCAAAAAACGTCAAGGCCGGAATCGCCATGATGTCGAAAGCTGCAACGCTTTTCCCGTCTGGTTTTTTGGCCCCAACGGTGCGGACCGAAATGGCGGCGGCTTTCCGCAACGTGTTTCTCGGCGCAAAGGAGCAGCTTTCACCCCTCGATGCGTTGACGCTTTACCGGCAGTACCGCGACATTCTTCCGCCGGGAAAAGAACGCGACGAAATCCTGGCGCATCTGGCGGAACGGCTTGTGGCGGTGGATTTGCTGGATCAAGCGGCGGCGCTTCTCGAGGAACTTGCAAAAACCCGGCTTTTGGGCGACGAGAAAGCGCGCGCAGTTTCACGAATTGCCGCCATCCGGCTTTTGGACCATAAGCCTGATGAAGCGCTATCCGCGCTGGCCATTCTGAGCGACAATGAGGTCCCCTCTTCAATGCAAAACGAGCGTACGCTTTTGAAAGCCCGTGCGTTTTTTGAATTAAACAAGGTTACCGAGGCGAACGCCTTGCTTAAAGACAATACAAGCGTAGACACCATCATGTTGCGCGCAGATATGGCCACGCGAGAGCAAAAATGGCCGGAAGCCGCCAAAACGCTTATGACATTAGTCGGACAGCCCCCCGCGCAGGGTCTATCGCTTTCGCCCGAAAAGGCGGGGTGGCTTGTCAACGCGGCTATTGCCTATGCGTTGGCGAACGATCAGGTCAGCCTCGACAAGCTGGCGATCGACTACGCCCCCGCGATGGAGAAAAATGTTCAAAACGCCACATTTCTTATGTTGACCCGGCCTGAAAAAACGGGTCAGCTTCGCGATCTTGCGGCAGCGCAGACGCAACTTTCGCAGGTCGATATATTTCAGGGATTCCTGAACAACTATCGCAAAGGCGTCTCGGTCAACGCCGGAGAGAAATAGCGCATAGGAACAGTTTCTGTAAAATGGCTTACAATTATCGCGGGCTTTCCTCCTGTCTTTCCCTCATTCTCGCAGCGGGAATAGTTGCGCCTGCGGCTGCTCAGAACGGCACTCTCCGAGTCCTCAGATTCGCCATCAATGCCGAGTCTCAAAATCCCCAGCTTTGCCTCGAATTTGATAAGCCGCTCGCGCAAGCATCGCCCTCTCGCCTAGCAGCAACCTTGCGACTCGAAGAATATGGCAAACCCGTTTCCGCACCCAACATCGCGGCGGCGAATTCATCTCTGTGCCTGTTTCCTCTCGAAAGAAACACCCCCTACCGGCTGACCGTCAAAGGACTGCGCGGCGCAAGCGACGAAAAGATGGCCGCGCCTTATACAGCCTCATTTTCCATTCCGAACCGCGCACCGCTTCTGGCCTTTACCGGCGACAATGGCGGAGTCGATGAACTCGGTTCATGGGACAAGCCTCTGACGCTTCGCGCCGTCAACGTCCCGGAGGCATCCATTGAGGTTTATAGGATGACCGATCCGGCGCTGATGGCGCGCGTTTGGCAGGATCGCGCCTTGACCGCTCTTGCGCCTTCAGAAGCAGCCACGCTCGCACGCTCAAAAGGCTCTCCGGTCTGGCGCGAAAACAAAACATTCGCGAAGGCCACCAATGAGACCATCGAACAAAAGCTTTCGCTGAAAGACCGGGTTCCGGAACTTCCACCGGGGCTCTACCTGATCGTTGCCGATTCTGGTAACAACGATAAAAAAAACGACAAGGATAAAGGCCTTTCGCCGATGGCTGCCGCATGGGCGGCCCGCTCAGATATAGCAGTAAGAATGGTACGCGACACCGAAGGCATTCACATTTTAGCATCCGGTCCGGACGGCCCCCGAGCGGGCGTTCACTTCTCAGTCTTCAACGGCGAAGCGACCCTTATGGCCGAGGCGGACTCGCGCGGTGACGGAACCGCGTTTATCGGCAACGATCCAAAGCTTTCGGAAAAAGGGGCCATTCAAACCGTGGTCGCCGCCGACAAAGCCGGTCATGTCGCTTTTGCGGACATCGAGGCCTTACCCTCGCTTTCAGCTGACACATATCCCGACGCTTTACGCATCGATCCACTGTTCGTTGCTCCAGCGGAAGCCCTTGACGTGTTTTTGTCTTCAACGCCGCTGGAAAAAGAACCGGGCCTTAAAAATTCGACCGTTTTACGATTGGCGCGCAATGATTTCGCCTATCCGAACATTCCCGTTCCCGCCTCAGCCTTCGACGCGGGAAAGATGACGATCCAAACTCCCCCGTCGCCCGGAGAATGGTCTCTTCTGTGGCAAAAAGCTGATGGCGCGGTGCTCTCTGAAACGCCTTTGCGCGTGACGTCCAATCCCCGAGGCGCGCGGCTGGAGATTTCGTCCGAGCGCGACACACTGCTTCCCGACAGAAATCTGACGCTCTCGATTTCATCGGTTTCCTCTGACGGAACGCCTGCGCCTTTTGCTGGCGGCCGCGTTCTGCTAACATGGGAAAAGCTGGAATCCAGCGCTCTCGGGTGGAAGAATTATCATTTCGGAACCCAAGCGTCCGTATCCCAAAAACCGGTTTCCGTAGCCGCTTTTCTGACCGATCAAAACGGACAAGCTTCTTTGCGCTTGACTTTACCGCCCCCGCCGCCAGAGCCGGGCCTTTATCAGGCCTCCCTTAAGATCGTCGGCGATCCGGATTCAGGGATCACAGATGCACAATCGCTCGTGCTTCCGCTTCATCCCGAGCGGACTGTTATCGGAATCAAGCCTTTGGTCCAAAACGCGCGATTTCCGCAGAATGGGATAGCGCGATTTTCACTTATAGGCCTATCATCCGGCGGCAAGCCCAAAGACGTTTCCAATCTCTCTTTTCAAATCTACGAAGAAGGCCGCAGTTTCGCGTGGTACCAGCATGAAGGCCGATGGGAATATCAGCCCGAGGCGCAACTGAGGCCCATAGGAGCGGACGCGGTCACGATCAAAGCGGACGGTAACACGGTTGTGGACTGGCCTGTCACGGCAGGGAATTACCGCCTCGAAGTATCGGACCCTGACGGCAAGGTGCTCGCCCGAATTCCCTTCAGCGCAGGCGCGGATTCGCGTGGAACCGTAACAACGGCGCCTTTGGCCATGATCTTGCCTAAAACGATTTCAGTGGGGCGCGAAGCTGTCACGCATGTATCGTTGCCCGAAAAAGCCATGCTGACGGCCATTGTCGCCGACACACGCATCCGCAAAATCGTGCAAAAAATTGGAATCAAGGGAGAAAATTCGATCAGCTTTACGCCCTCCCCGGACTGGGCAAAGAACGTGACGATCAGCGTACGGGCGCAATCGTGGAACGAAGGCGGAGCCGGTCAGACGCGCGCCGCTGTGGCCCAAGCGTCGATTGCTCGCGGGGAAACCAATGCTTCCAAAACCACCGGCAGCGCTTCGATCGTTCCGTCATACAATCCTTCGGCAATCGTCCTTCGCAAAAATGACGCGACAATGCTGACATTCGCATTTCAGAACAATGCGCCGACATCCGAAACCTACAAGTACACATTCTCGGCTTCGCCGGGCTTGATGCTTTCAGGGACGGAAGGAGAGGTTTCCCTGGCGCCGAAACAAAGCAAGGCCGTGACGCTTTCGCTTTCCGGCGCAGTCGCAGGCGAGAAGGAATTAAGGCTTGAGGTTTCAGGCGGCCATGCGCCACGTGCCATTCGCAACTGGCCGATGGCGGTTTTGCCCGAATTGGCTTATGTCGGAACCGCCGAGACAGCAACGATTGCGGGACGGCAAGAACTGTTTTCCGCATCAAAAACCCGGGAGGGACGTGTCGCTTTTATTTCACGGCTGCCAATGAAAGGGCTTCCGGAAATTCTGAGCCACGTTTTCAACGCAGAACCCTTCACAACCAAGGAACTTGCTTTGACCCTCGATGCGCTTCGGCTGTGGCGCGATACCATCGGACAAGCCGGAATAGCCCCCGATTTCACCGTAGACGCGATCGAACGCGTTTATCTGAAGCGTTTATTAAACCGGCAAAATCCTGATGGCGGCTTCGCGCCGCGCAGAGGCGTCGAAAGCACGATGAGCGACACAGCGGCAGCGCTGTCGGCTCTTGGCGCGCGGAGTTCCAAAACAGATGATCCCGCCAAGACGCTCGCCATTGGGTGGATTAAACAGCGCCTTTCCAACACATGGTTCGATGAAAGCGAATTGCCGGATCGCGCCGCCGCTCATGCCGCGCTGGCGGAAGCCAATGCCGTCGATCCTGCGAGCCTCCATTATTTCTCGGACACAAGCGCCGCGAAAAAGCTTCCGCCTGTGGCGGAAGCGCAGGTCGCAGCGGCTTTCAAGCGCATCGGCGATCCAAATGCCGCCGCGTTCTGGATCAAAAAGATGCTTGACGAAAATGGAAGGCTTAAAACGACCTCCATGCTTTACGCCTTGTCTTTTACCGACGCCCTGCCCTCGGATGACGTTGTTGCGGCGACAGAAGCGATGGGCAAAGATTTAAGAAACGGAACAGCGGTCGAGCTTAAGGACGCCGCAGCCCTGTTGAAAGCCATTGCATCGAACAACAGCCTTGCAGGGAAAATCCGGACCGCCGCTGGACAGGACACACGTGTAGCAACGGGCGTCGTCGCGATGGTTCCAGCCAAGGACAAGGGATTCCGGAACAATTCTGCCGAGCCTCTGTACGCAACATTCATCGACGCGCACCCGAACTCTTTTTCACAGGGAACCACAATTACGAGACATATTTATAGGCTTAACGGGGTCGAACTTTCCCCGACGGCGAAGCCTTTGCGCGGCGAACCCTATTTGGTCGAGATCAAGGGCGAAGCGCCCGCTCTCCCCAAGGGAGCATCAGCGCTGGTTCAAAGCAGATCCAATAGCCTGCACCCGATCGGATGCCCCCTTTCGACGCAATTAGGCAATCTTTCGTTTATTCCTTGGCTTTCGGCGCGCGATTTAACGCCTTTTACGGATTGTGAGTTTTCACCATACGGAATGAACGTCGTGATGCAGCCAACGGCTGGAGGGAAATCTTCTTTTTCTATCGCTTTTTTTGCGCATATCGACGCGCCTTCCTCGGAAATTCCTGCGCCGACGCTGCGCGTGCTGAAATAGAGCGCATAAAAAGCGGGATATTCTTCCGCTTCCTTGACGATTACTCGATGACTTCGACTGTGGAAGCTTCCCGGCCCTTTGCAGCCGTCTGGACCATCATCCTAACTTTCACGCCCGATTCCAACGTCTGGAGACCGGCGCGCAAAACAACGGTACGATGAACGAATACGTCGCGCCCACCATCGTCGGGAGTGACAAAGCCAAACCCCTTATCTGGCTTGAACCACTTGACCATCCCGGTCATTTCGACTTCCGGCCCGGTAGGAACGGGGCGCGCATTCGACATCGGCACTTCAGTCACGCCCAAAACCTGCACAATGCTCAAGACTTGGCGTCCTTTGATGCTGTCGCCGATCTGCACGAGCAGCTTCGTTCCTTCTGCGACATCCCGCAAACCCGCACGGCTTACGACGGAAGAGTGAATGAAGGCGTCGGACGTTCCGTCCGCCGGAGCCACAAACCCGAATCCCTTTGTCAGACTAAACCACTTGACGACGGCCTCTGTCTGAAAACCCTGGTCAGGGCCAGGGGACATATCGAAGGTAGTCACTTCTTCACCTCGCGGACAACTTAAACGTGGATCCATTTTAAGGTATTTTTAAGGAATGCACAACAGGCATGATTCCCGGCAACACCGCTAAAACGATATTTTTTAAGGTTTACCATATTCTTCCATTAGAAAAATTGACATTTGGCAGGCCTTTTGGTAAAAGCTCGTTTATTCCAGCCATCAAGGCGGCGGCAATCGTCTTTCGGATAATAGACAAGCCGCTTCGGATACGCCCTCAACTATAGGGCGTAAGGTCTGTCCACGCGTTGCGTGCACAGGCCCGATGGCGTTTGGGCATCTACTTGATTGAAAAGGATAATCGACAGTGTTCGATAACCTGAGCAGCAAACTAACCGGCATCTTCGACCGGCTCACGGGGCGAGGCGTTCTGAACGAAGCCGACGTTACCGAAGCGATGCGCGAGGTTCGCGTTGCGCTTCTGGAGGCTGATGTCGCACTTCCGGTCGTGAAGGATTTCACGGCCAAGGTGAAAGAACGCGCTGTGGGCCAGGAAGTCCTGCGCTCCGTTACGCCGGGGCAGCAGGTCATCAAGATCGTGCATGACAATCTTGTCGAGCTTCTGGGCACGACGTCCGAACCTTTGAACCTTGCCGTCACGCCCCCCGCAATTATCATGCTGCTCGGCTTGCAAGGATCGGGCAAAACGACAACGGCGGCAAAACTCGCAAAGCATCTTAAAGACAAAGAAGGCAAGAAAGTTCTGCTCGCTTCGCTCGACGTTCAGCGCCCCGCCGCGCAAGAGCAGTTGGCGGTCTTGGGCGAACAAATCGGCGTCGCCTCACTGCCTGTGGTTGCCGGAGAAATGCCCGTCGAAATCGCGCAACGAGCCTTGGAAGCCGCCCGCGAAGGAGTCTACGACGCCGTCATTCTGGACACCGCAGGACGCCTCGCGATCGACGACGAATTGATGAATGAAGCCGCCGCCGTTCGCGACACGACGGGTCCGCATGAAAGCCTTCTTGTCGTGGATGCTATGACAGGGCAAGACGCCGTCAACACCGCACAACAGTTCGAGCAAAAAATCGGCATCACCGGAATCCTTTTGACGCGCATCGATGGCGACGCGCGCGGAGGCGCTGCGCTCTCCATGCGGGCGGTAACTGGCAAGCCGATCAAATTCCTTGGCACTGGCGAAAAAACCGATGCGCTTGAAGCTTATCACCCAGACAGGCTTGCCGGACGCATTCTGGGCATGGGCGATGTCGTTTCTCTCGTCGAAAAAGCGGCGGCATCTATCGATATGAGCGAAGCTCAGTCCATGGCCGAAAAGATGCTGGGGGGCGGCAAATTCGACTTCAACGATTTCGCCAAGCAGATGCAACAAATGCGCAGAATGGGTGGCTTGGGCGGCATGATGAATCTTCTCCCCGGCATCGGGAAAATAAAAGACAAGCTTAAGGACGCCAATATCGACGAAAAAATTTTAAAACGGCAGGAGGCGATCATCCAGTCGATGACGCCTGCCGAACGCAAGAACGCCGATCTTCTTCAGGCTTCGCGAAAAAGACGCATCGCGGCAGGCGCGGGCGTAGAGGTCGCCGATGTCAATCGGCTTATTAAGCAATTCCTCGAACTTCAAAAGATCATGAGGCAAATTCAGAAGCTGGGCAAATCCGGCTTTATGCGCTCCATGCTTCCGAAGCTCGGCGGATTTAGAGGTTAATTGTTAACAACAGGAGAAAATTAAATGCTCGTTTTACGCATGTCTCGCCATGGCGCGAAAAAGCGCCCCTTCTATCACATCGTCGCGGCTGACAGCCGCTGTCCGCGCGACGGACGCTACCTTGAGAAGGTAGGCACCTATAACCCGATGCTTGCCAAGGAAGACCCCAAGCGCGTCGTTCTGGTCGAAGAGCGCATCAAGCACTGGCTTTCCGTCGGCGCTCAGCCGAGCGAGCGCGTCGCACGCTTTTTGCATACCGCTGGCCTTGGACCGAAAATCACATGGCGCGAATCGCCCAAGAAGTCCGCTCCGCGCGCAAAGACGCAGGAACGCCTGAAAGCCGCCGCCGAAGCCGCAAAGGCAGCAGAGGCCGCTCCGGCAGAAACGCCCGCAGCTTAATGCTGTTTAATCCCGGCCCTCAATGGCCGGGGATTTCCGAGGGCACACTTGTCTACTGGGCCTAAAATATGCGTAGGGCAGTTTGCCGGAGCTCATGGCGTTCGCGGGCTTGTCAAGCTGCGCAGCTTTACGGCGGAGCAGGAGGCAATTTTTGACTATGCGCCCTTAATCGGAGAGGACGGCAAGCGGACTTTTAAGATTGCCCCAAAATCCGCAGTCAAGGATATGTTCATTGTTTCCGTCGAGGGCATCGAAAACAAGGAAGCGGCGGATCAGTTGCGCGGAGACAAAATCTTCATTCCGCACAGCCTTCTGCCAAAAACACGCAAGAACGAGTTTTACGAGGCCGATCTTATCGGACTTAAAGCCATCGATGCGGAAGGCAAGAACTACGGCTCGGTCTTGGGCGTTTTCGACTTTGGCGGAGGAACATTCCTTGAGATCGGGCAGACGAAGAAGGACAGCTTCATGCTTCCCTTCAAGGATGCCTTTGTTCCGACCATCGATGTTAAGGCTGGGAAAATGGTTATTGTCGTGCCAGAGGATTGGATATGAGCTGGCACGTTGCCGTTTTAACCCTTTTCCCCGAGGCTTTTCCCGGGATTTTGGGCATCTCGCTACCCGGCAAAGCATTAAAAGATGGGCTATGGCGTCTGGAAACACTGGACATTCGTTCATTTGCGCGCGATAAGCACGCCTCTGTGGACGATACGCCCTACGGCGGCGGGGCGGGCATGGTGATGCGTCCGGATGTTTTGGATGAAGCCATTGCGGGAGCCGAAATGAAATTCGGCAAAGCTTCCCGCAAGATCTATCTCTCGCCGCGCGGAAAGGTTCTGAACCAGAAACTGGTTTCCGAACTGGCGAATGAAAAGTCTCTGCTGCTGGTTTGCGGCAGATACGAAGGTGTAGACCAGCGCGTGATCGAGGCGCAGGGGCTGGAGGAAGTTAGCCTCGGTGATTTCGTTCTGGCAGGCGGCGAAGTTGCCGCAATGGCGCTGATTGAGGCTTGCGTGCGGCTCTTGCCTGGCGTTTTGGGCAATGCTGCGACGATTGAGGAAGAGAGTTTTTCCGAGGGGTTGCTGGAGTACCCCCATTACACGCGCCCTGCCCTGTGGAAGGGCGCGGAGGTGCCGGAGGTCTTGATCTCGGGGCATCACGAAAATGTCCGGACTTGGCGACGCGCCGAGGCTGAAAAGATAACGCGAGAGCGGCGTCCGGACTTGTGGGAACGATACGTTTTGAATAAAAAGAGAGACACATAGGAGACAATCATGAACTTGTTACAAAAAATCGAAGCTCAACAGACCGAGAAGCTGAAGGCGAGCGCGAAGATCGCCGACTTCGGCATCGGCGACACCGTTTGCGTCAATGTGAAGGTCATCGAAGGCACCCGCGAACGCGTTCAGGCGTATGAGGGTGTTTGCATCGCGCGCCGCAACGCGGGGTTAAACTCGTCGTTCACCGTTCGCAAAATTAGCTATGGCGAAGGCGTCGAGCGCGTGTTCCCCGTCTATAGTCCGCGAATCGAATCAGTCAAACGCATCCGTCGGGGCGATGTGCGCCGGTCGAAGCTTTACTATCTGCGCGGGTTGCGCGGCAAGGCTGCCCGCATTACCGAAAAGACGGAATTCGACCAGAAGGCCGCCGAAAAGGCGAACGTGTAAATAGGCAAGCATTTACAATCAAAAGGCGAACAGACAGCGCCCCTTATAGGGGCGCTGTGTTGTTTTTTTGCAACGTTTTTCTCGTGCAGATTTTTCTTTAATCAAGATTTACAATCGTCATTGACTCCTTGTTAACCATAGTTTACACAACAGAATGACGGCTGGTTCTTTCCCCTTGTCCTGCCTTCCAGCCAAGTGTGCTACTTTTCCTGATGGAGTTTTGTCATGACTATACCAAATGGCGCTGATTGTTCCGCCAATGTCGCGAAGGCCTTCGAAGACATCAATACTGCCGTTTCGAATTACGTGAGCGCGGTTACAAAATCGACGGCAGCCCTGTGGCAAGGCATTGAAGAAATAACGCGTAATGTCGGGGGCCTGTCCCAAGAGAATTTCGCGCGCTGCGTCAGCGCCTACACGAGCCTTGCCTCAGCCAAATCGCCGCAAGAAGCGATGAGCGCGCAAGCCGAGTTCGTTAAAGAAAGCTTTGACAACGCAGTCGCTAACGGTAGCAAGGTAACCGAACTCTCCGCCCGCGTCGCGAAGGATGCGATTTCCCCTCTGACTCAACATGCGAATGAGACGATCAGCGCTGTCATGAGCAAGGTTAAGGGCCAGTAACCCTTACATCCTCGCCGCAAGGCATTCTAAAGCCTGATTGTTTGCCCAAGTTTTAAGGGCAAACAGTTGGGCTTTTTGTTTGTGGGAAATTTAACGGATTATTATTCCTGCTCTGTTAGCGTCAGTGCATAGCTGGTTTATTTTTTTATGCTAATTAAGAAAGACGCGTATTTCCATGATACCGCCTTTTCCAACCACGCCCCAACTTCTCCGCGGTCACTCCCGTGAAAGCGGAAACGCTTTATGCGCATTCTTTTTTCCTTCGCTTGGAATGACTCCTTTTTGGAGAGTCCCCCAAACATGGGGGCGACAATCTCATTTTCCTTCTATTTCCAATATCGCGTTTTTACATTTCTTCCCAGCGCCGCCCCCATGACCGAAAAACAGACCAGTGAAAATTTGAATTGGCTCAACGCGACGCTTGAAGTGAGACGGCTTCATCTGAACCGGCTCCTTTCGCGCATCAAAGACTTCGCGCTAACCGCATTTCCTTTGCACAAAAAGTTCATGCGCCTGTTAGATCAGATTGCCTTTGAGCAAAAAAAAGAGCGAGCCATCATCAACCAGATCGAGGCTATCGAGAAACTGCACCAGGATTTAAAACGGCGCAAACTTTTAGAGCAACGAGCCCAAAATGCGAAGCTACGGCGTGAACGGAATAGAAAAGAGGATGACGATTGGATCTTCCTGCTTCGGCAAAGAAACCCCAAGCACAAAGAAGGCGAAAGCCTAGTCGAGTTACTTATCGTGGCAGGATTGCTGTCGTCGTTCTCCAAGCTCTTCGACAAACTTTTCAAGATAGAGCGGAAACCAGAGCCGAAATAAGCCCATCGCCAACTTTTTTGAATAATTCCGGGCCGACAAACTCTTCAAACTTATTACTTTCGCATTATTGCGCTACAGTTTCGCCGCATTAAGCATCGCTTTATATAAAAACGACATCAGAGAAATGGATAATTCAAAAAGATTGAAAAAGGTCGAGGACTTTCTGACGGCAGGGAAAAATCTGGTTGGTCGAGGCATCAATGGGGCTTGGCATGCTGGTTATTGGGCTTTTGACCGAGTGCGCCAATCAAAGTATCTTTATTGGGGAATGCTGGCGTTGTGCGCTGAATCTTGGGGCTTCACCCTACACTCCGTAGCAGAGCATCATGAAGACGCCGCCAAATCCGTGCACGCCAACAATGCTCCAACGCTGGATACGCATCCATGGTATCCCGCCGCCCTCATATGGGGAGAACACACGTACCCCATCTCATACAGTAATAACAGCGAAACGAATGTACAAATTGAACTATGGCCGGGGCAGCGGTTTCTGGTGGACAGTTGGGGAGAGAGAACGCTTAAGTCAAATACAACCATCGCGCCCGTTGTCGCCCCTCCTTCGATAACGATTTGCGGCGACATGACGCCGGAGACTTCACTCCGGGCGCAAGAAGCATATGTCACATGGGTATCTGGCTTGTCTCCTGGCCTGCAAATTTCTCTGGCAAATACAAGCATTAGCGTAGGGGAAACATATAACGCAGCATGTTTTATCGACAAGATTACGGACGACAACCTACCGGACGGCGGCTATAATCCATATTTTAATAGGATTTATCTCTCCCTGTCGAGTTACGAAGGGAATGATACGATAGCAAAATATTCATTCGTGAGCGAAAATACGCCGGAATGGTATCATCTCAGTCAAGAAGATAGGGAGTTTTGCGAAGTCCATGAGATCGGACATGCCATTTGCTATCAGAGCGGAATCTTTTCTGATGACGACCCAAACTGCCCTTTAGCCCAGCATTTCAATGAAGATCTTGCCAAACTGAAGCCCTCGCAATTAAGTTTTGTGGATGAATACTTTTTGACTCCCTGCGAAACCGGGGCCCAAATTATTGGCACTTTGCTTTGCCCGAAGGACCGTCCAGAAGGAGTTATGCAGCTTCTCTTTCCTTCGACAACCCAGTTTCTTATCGAAACGCTTAAGAATATTACAAGCACCCCTGATGTGCAACCTCTCCATATCTATCACGAGGAAGACTTCCCGGACCTAAAAGCGCCCGATCCCAATGCCTCTTGCTACTATGGAAATTTGAAAATCCGCCCCCACGCGATGCTTATCGCTCCTATAGAAAAATACGGGGAGCTGTACGGGAACAACAAAACCATAGCCGTTGGCCGGTACTCGATGGTGGGAGAGGCTTCAGTGTTTGTCGGCCCAGTCTTCATCGCGCCGTACAACCAGGTTAGTCCCGGCGTGACTTTTTTGGGCAATACCACCCGAAATGGAATTCATACAGGAATGAACGATGTGTTCGTCCCCAGCCAAGGCTTCGATCCTGTTGGCTCCTGCATTAAGGTCGCTTCCAAAGATCTTGCGCCAAACCGCGTTTACATTTGCAAGCTGGATGAAACAGGGACTCGAACGGAATTTTGGCTTCCTGTTAAACCATTCGACCAAAGCAGGGCCGTTACGATGGCCCTGCAAAAGCTATACCCCAACGAGGGCCCCGCAGAACAAAACAGTTCCAAACGACCAAATACGACTCGCTACGCGATTACAGCGCTGGAAGCATAGTCCTAAAGAACGTGCACTGCTTAATCGTGCGCCAAGATGTAGTTTAAAAAACTTTTTGAAAAAAGCTCATCAAGGATTCTACATAAAGCCTGATTCAATTTGCTCTATGCGAGGGCGTGAAATAGACAAGATACCGCATCGCGTCGTCATAATCCCGGCTACGAATTCTATGTATATCCGTTACACGAAAGCGTTGTTGAAGCAACACCCGCAAGGCCATCTCATTAACGCCCTGCTCGCAGGACACGTAAGCAATCATCGACATGACCGAGCGCAATTCAAGCGCGTTGAGATAAGAATCGTCATCGCCGATGCCATCATACTCTTTACCTATAACGGCAAGAGCGGAAGTGCAGGCCGTATTGGACACAATAAATGTGGTTGAGGTAAACTCGTCGTTATCGTTGCAGGAAGCCTTGCAGAAGATTGCCGGAGCCTTACCAAAGACTTTCAAGACGCGCTTTAACCGCTTTTCCTCGTCCAGAGTTGCGCCGCAGTCCAGAATTTTCGCCGATTTTTCCATGGATACAAGCAAACCGTAAGCCGTTTCTCGTCCATAGCGTTTAACCAAATCACCGTAGGTATCCGTATGCATCCCCAAGCTTTTTGCCTTTCCATCCAGCCTCTTGAAAGTAAAACGACAGCGAGGCCAAAAAAATTTTAAGCGACAAGGCGCTATCTACAGGAAAACAATACATTTTCCCCTACCCGAAATCAATATTTTCAACCAGTCAGCGCGTCAAATAATAATTGACCGAATGTAAAAGCGTGTCAAAAATGTCGCTAAAAATTACCATAAATAAGGAAGTCCTTGCCAGTTTTAGGTAACTGTTGCCATTTTGAAAATTACATGCTATGTAAAATTTATGATTACAGGACGTCAAATTCGAGCGGCACGCAGCCTTCTTGAGTGGAAAGCCGAAGATCTGGCCAAAGCCGCAGGCCTCACGAGAGTGACCGTAAGCAATCTTGAAGCCGAAGCCGTGCAGCCGCAGGAAAGAACCATGGCGAGCATTACCGCCGCATTCGACAGGCATGGCATTGAATTTTTGGACGGAGAAGGCGTCCGTCTCCGCCAGCATGAAGTTCGTGTCTTCACAGGCAAAGCAGGCCATAAGCAGTATCTTGAGCACGTTTATGGAGTGCTCAAATCCAACGGCGGTCGAATTCGCCAATTTAATCTTAGCGATGAAGAACGTTTCCCCTATGCGGGCGATGCGTTCGATGAGCATCTAAGAAAAATGGAAGCGATCCACAATATCGATGCGCGCGCGCTCATACGCCAAGGCGACGGAAACTTTCCGGCAAAATACTGTGTATACCGTTGGCTCGACAGAATGGGTCAAAAGTTGATCCCCTTCTACGTGTACAACGATTATGTTTCTTTGCCGATCATTAAAAGCGACCACAATATCGAAACGCTGAGCATTCATTCGAAGTTGCTGGCCGTGAAATATTCTCAACAGTTCGATCTTTTCTGGTCGACAAGCCTTGATCCCATTATGAAAGGAGGCGATTGAAACGGTTTATTAAGGTCTCCCTTGCGAACAACGCAAGCGATGAGCCCAAACACCGTTTATCTACATGTTAGCAAAGATAAAAGACCCATTTTTTAACACATTGTGAGTAATTTAAAGGTAATCCTATCATGTGCTGTTGTTTGTGCGTTGCTTTGCCATATTCTCGCGAATATAGGACCATGAAAAGCGCTTCGGTCCTAGCAAGAAAGCCAGGCTCTACGACGCGCGGACACCGCCGCAGCGCGTCCCCGCCAAGGAGCCGCTGTGTCTAATATTGGGAGTATTGGTGTGAGTGATAATAACGTCATATCGCCTCCAAGTCCGGCTTCTGAAACAGGAAGCGAAACATCCGCCATTGTCCATGTGGCAACACCAAGCTGGCAGCAACAGGACGAGATTCTGCGGGGACTATGGATGCAAAACAAGTCGCCCCAAGAAATTTCTGACGTGCTTGGCCGGTCAATCGCCGCCATTATGACCCGCGCTGCGCGCCTTGGATTGCCTCGGCGTGCTGCGCCGGGACGCAAACCCGGCAGTCGTATTGCTTTGCAGAACGGCGAAATCCATGCGTCCACGCCGCGCCCTGCGCAACGGACGAGCGAGCCCAGCAAGGAAACGAAAACCACGTCTCGCGTTTGCCTTATGTGCCTTCGAATCTTTCCCTCTCAAGGCCGCCACAACAGGATTTGCGCGTCCTGCAAAAACTCGGCTGAATATGAGTCAGCAATCTGCCTGTCCGACATCAACCTCCCCATCTAGCTAGCTAGAGGTCTTCTATGCCAACAAAAGACGCCGTCAACACTATTCTGATTCGTAATGCCTTTTATCGTGACGGCTACCGCTTTCTTTTGCGCATAAGCCTGGTCCAGATCGTAGTCATCGCATTGCTGATTTGTGCGATCATTGGCTTCTTCATGACGATGAAACCGCGCTCGATCTACTTTGCAACAACCTCCGATGGCCGCATCATCAACATTGTGCCCCTTAACGAGCCGTATCTGACTCCTGCGCAAGTTATTGCGTGGACAGCCTCGACGGCGCAAAACGTGATGCGCTTCGGCTACTATGACTACCGCGACCGCCTGCAAACAGCTTCCAGCAATTTCACGGCGACAGGTTGGGATAGCTTCAATAAAGCGCTCAAGGAAGCCAGTTTCCTTGATGCGATTCATGTGCGCAAGCTTGTTGTGACGATGGAAATCAATGCAGCGCCCGAAATTCAAAGCGCGTTCGAACGCAATGGCGTTTATACATGGTACGTCCGGATGCCGGTCACGATTAAATTTGACGGCGAGCAACCGCCGCAATCAATCGACACCATGCTCCGCCTGCAAATTGTGCGCGTTTCTACGCTGCAAAATCCCGACGGTGTCAGCATTGAGCAATGGGTGCCCATGAATGTCGGAGACAATAAATGACGGACGACGCCGCACCCGCAGCAGCAGTTCCTGCCGCCTCGCCTTCCTCCGCGACAAAAAAAAATCTTTCCATAAGCGCAAAAAACTCTATTTTCGCCTTCGGCGCCCTCAGAAGGCGTATAGCCACCCAAACATGGACGGTCCTCGGCTTGGCAATTTTGTTTACGATTGTTCTGCCATTTGCAGGCTCGTTGCCGGTTTTCTACGCAATGACGCCGGACAGCCGAGTAAAACTGCTTATCCCTCTGCAAATGCCAAACATGACAAATCAGGCAATTTTGTCGTGGGCAACGACGGCGATTACCGAAGTTATGACGATGGGTTTCGGTGACATGGATATGCGCCTTCCAAAGCAGAAAAACCGCTTCACTGAAGGCGGTTGGGTATCGTACATGAAGACGTTTGAAAAACTACAGATTCGCGAAAACTTCAAGCAGCGCCAACTTGTCCTTACAACGGTTCCATCGAACACGCCCGTAATCGTGGCGCAAGGAATGGAAAAAGAGCGCTACATTTGGGTTATCCAGATGCCTATTGTCATGACATATGCGACAAACAATAACGTAATGAGCAGAGCGCGCGCCATTGTCCACCTGACAATCGTGCGCATCCCGACCGATGAAAACCCCTATGGCGTCGCCATAAAGGACTGGATTCTGATGTAGCGCTGAAAACGTTGCAAAAGTCTTTCCGCGCCTGCCCTCATGAAAAACAGATGTTCACATTTGAAAAGGCCCCCTTTAACTGAATCACACTCTAAGAACCTTCCCACATCCCAAAAAGATTTTTTTGAACTTTTTTCAAAAAACCTCTTGCATTGCTCCCCTAAATGATGTAGGACTATTCCCGCAATCGGGTGATGAGCCGATTGCCTTAAGCGCCGGTCCCTCCCTCCAAGGTGCACATTATGGAGGTGAACGGCTCTTCTGGGGCTGTTGTAGGTCCGTAAGGACACCCCATGGGGAACTGCCAATTTTTGAGATTTGAAAGGATTTATGATGAAGTAACTCGACGCCATCCCGATCACATTAACGATTTACACGAACGTGCTTATGAAAATGTGGCTGTCCTTCTGAAAGCTTCTCACAGCATCCGTTGGCTTACGCCTTGGACAAGCACGTCCACGATCTGATGGCGCGGAACGATTTCGCTTATGGCGAGGATGGCATTTTTCTTGAGTTTTCCGATATTGACAAGTTTTCCCTTGGATAGGGCGCCTGTATCAAGCGATCCGTACAGATGCCGAAGCAAGGCGTCGACCACGCGCGGCATGTCTTTGCGCAAAAGATCCGCCGTTTCCGTATCCTTGACATGGACATCGAGAACGAGCGAAACGATCTGCTCGACGCCGTCATCGTTAATAACGGGAAGAATCAGCGGCTTGATGTGGACATAAATGGGATCGCCTTCAAAGCGACCGCCAGAGACCTCCTCATCTTCTTTTTTCTCGTTCTTTTTGCCTTTGGATTCTTCGGCGGCGAGCGCATACGGGATGGCGACGCTGTGCGTGACACAAAACGCCAAGCAGCCCAAGAGAGCCAAAAAGAGCCTTTTCCTCATGTCCGAGGCATAACCGCAATTATTTGCAAAGACGTTAATGACGGAAAGAAATCGTCAGGATCTCAAATTTTTAGCCAGCGAGTCGAGCACGGCATTGACAAGCGCGGGTTCCTTGGCGTCAAAAAACCCATGCGCGACATCAACATAATCATTCAATATCACTTTTTCGGGCACCTCGGTATTGTACAAAAGTTCGAATGCCCCCGCGCGCAAAATCGCTTTCAAAAGCTGCTCGAGCCTTTCTACGGATAGACGCGAATCGAGCGCCCCAGCAATCATTTGGTCGAGGCTTTCAAGATGCTCCATAACGCCGGACATTATCTGTCCGAACAAACCGGCGTCCACGGCAATAACAGTTCTTTCCTCCTGAAGCAGAACGGCAGGGTCCTCACGAAAGCGCTTAATCAAAGCTTCGACAGGCTCCCGAGATAGCGCAATCTGATAAAGCCCCTGAACGGCGGCAAGCCTAGCCAGGCGGCGCATGATGTTGTCCGTTTTTTTCTTTTCCTGTTCCATATTAAAGACCTTTTGAAATTACTTGCTTTTTGCCATCCAGCGCCTTTTGGGAGAAAGCCTGAATTTGTGCTTGAGTTCAAGCATCCGCAGGCAAGCTTCCGCGGCGCCGCCGCCTTTGTCCATCCGGGCCGGATCGGCGCGTTCCAAAGCCTGCTCTTTTGTCTCGCATGTCAAAATGCCGTTGCCCACCGCCAAAACTTTGCGCACAGCCAGATCCTGCAACCCGCGTGCGGACTCGAAAGCAACAATCTCGTCGTGCCGCGTCCCGCCCTTTAAAACGCAACCCAAAGCGATATAGCCCTCGCTTCGGCGACGCACGGGATCGTAATCCAAAGCCCGGATGGCGAACGAAATAGCGGCCGGAATTTCAAGCGCGCCGGGCACTGTAACGACTTCGTAGGTCGCATGGACGCGGTCCAAAGCCCTCTTTGCGCCAAGCAAAAGGAGATCGGCAATATCCTCGTAAAACCGCGCCTCGACTATCATGACATGCGGCGGCGCGTCGAAATGGAAAGAAACAGGCGGACGAATGGTCTCCATAACAGCTCCTATGCAATGGCGCGCTGTTCGCTTGCTTCTCTGTGCCGGACTATGTCGGCGACGGTTCCGATCTTGATCCCGTGCTTGTGTGCGAACCGCGCGAGTTGGGGCATTCGCGCCATGGTGCCGTCATCGTTCATGACCTCGCAAATCACGGCAGCCTCAATCAACCCCGCAAGCCTCATAATATCGACAGAACCTTCCGTCTGCCCTCGCCGGGCCATAACGCCATTCGGATTGGCCCTTAATGGAAACACATGGCCAGGACTGACAATATCATTGGCCCCCTTGTTCAAATCAACAGCAGTTTTGATCGTATGCGCCCGATCCGCCGCCGAAATGCCCGTTGTAATGCCCTCACGCGCCTCGATCGAAATCGTAAAGCCTGTCCCGAACCGGGACCCGTTGTTTGGGGTCATCATCGGTAGCCCAAGCCTGTCCACAAGCTGCGGCGCCATAGCAAGGCAAACCAACCCGCATCCGAAGTGCGCCATAAAGTTGATAGCTTCCGGTGTAACGAACTCCGCCGCAATCACGAGGTCGCCTTCATTCTCGCGATCCTCGTCGTCCGCCAGAATGAACATGCGTCCCTGCCGGGCTTCGTCGACAATCTCATTAACCGGAGCAACCAAGGAGTTTTTGTGTAAAGTCGTTTCCATAGTGAGGGCTTATAGCGTCTTTTTAAGCGCTTAAAAACCTTTTCCTTGCCTTCTTGACCGCATGTTTGACATTGGATGGCGCGGTTCCTCCGGCGCTTTTTCGGCTTGCCGTGGCCTGTACAGGATCCAGAATGCCAAAAACAGCCTCCGTAATGCTCTTTTCTACGCTTCGCATTTCTTCAAGACTCAGTTGATCGAGCCTGCACCCTTTGGTCTCAGCCAGTCGAACGATTCTGCCCGTAATCCGGTGCGCATCGCGAAATGGCACATTCGCTTCGCGAACCAGCCAGTCGGCTAAATCCGTGGCCGTGATAAATCCGACGCCAAGAGCTTTTTTCAGCGCGTCTTCCTGCGGTTGCATATCGCGTACCATGCCTGCAGCGGCGGCCAAAGAAAGCCTCAAGGTGTCCGCAGCATCGAAAACTTGTTCCTTGTCCTCCTGAAGATCCTTGGCGTAAGCAAGCGGCAGCCCCTTCATGATGACCGTCAACGCCGAGAAAGCTCCCAAAAGCCGCCCTGTCTTGGCTCTGACGAGTTCCGCCGCATCGGGGTTGCGTTTCTGAGGCATGATCGAACTGCCCGACGTAAACGCTTCGCTAAGCTTGATGAATCCGAACGAAGGACTTGCCCAAATCACGATCTCTTCGGCCAATCGAGAAAGGTGCACGCCCAGAACAGTGGCCGCCGCCAAAAATTCAAGCGCAAAATCGCGCGAAGACACGGCGTCCAACGAATTTTCCATGGGCTTTTCAAACCCAAGTTCTTTCGCAACGCTGGCCCTGTCGATAGGGAATGACGTTCCCGCAAGCGCGGCTGCGCCTAACGGCATCTCGTTAACGCGCGCGCGACAATCGCGCATCCTCGCGCGATCGCGCCCGATCATCTCGACATACGCCATCAGATGATGCCCGAATGTAATAGGTTGCGCAGGCTGCAAATGGGTAAACCCAGGCATCGTCAAGCTGGCATGTTCGTCAGCCTTATCCAGAAGCGCGGCCTGCACGTCCTTTATGCTTTCATCCAGTCCATCAAGAGCGTCGCGCAGCCATAGCCTAAAATCCGTCGCAACCTGATCGTTTCGCGACCTTGCAGTATGAAGCCTTCCGGCTGCATCGCCGATTTTTTCCTTAAGGCTGGCCTCGATATTCATGTGAACGTCTTCAAGAGCCGAGGAAAATACGAATGTTCCGTCCTCGATTTCCTTCTGTATGGCGTCAAGCCCCCGTGTAATCGCCTTGACATCTTTGCCCGAAAGGACGCCCTGCCTGCCGAGCATCTCCGCATGCGCTTTAGAAGCGCGGATATCATGGGCATAAAGGCGCTTGTCCACATCGATGGAAGCGTTAATTTCAGCCATGATTACCGAGGGTCCGGCTGCATAATGCCCTCCCCACATAGGATTCGCGTTGCCGCTGCCCGAAGTTGCATCTTTCTTGGCCATTTTTGTCCCCATTTAACTAAAGCGCGGATCTTATTTGCCAAAAAAACATCCAAAACAAAAGAAAATCATGGATTACGCCTGCGGCCAATAGTAATTGAGGAGTGCTTTTGGTTAGTGGCTTTTTTACACTAGGGCTGCTAGCATTATCGTTTACGTTGGGTTAACCTAGTCGGGACTGGCATTATCGTGCGCCTACCAGTTGTCTTTACAGCCCTGTGCGTGGCATTTCTGCCGTTAAGCGAGACGGCTAATGCACAAATGATTGATGTTAAATCCTTGGGCCCCGTGCGCCCCATCAGATCGGCGGAGCTAAAAATGAAGCTTGAATCCCCGGCCTTTAAGAATGGCGCAGAAATCCCTGTCCGTTACACATTTCAAGGCAGCGACATCAATCGCGGGCAAGACATTTCGCCGCCCCTGGCCTGGTATGACCTTCCGGAGGATACAAAAAGCTTTGCGCTTATTGTTGAAGACCCCGACGCCCCCGATCCGGCCCACCCTGAAAAAACGTTCGTTCACTGGGTTGTTTTCGACATCCCCGCGACTGTAAGAGGGTTTCCCGAAGGCGTTAGGCTTCTCGCCCCCGTGCGGCAAGGCTTCAACGGCTGGAACCAGATAGGCTATGGGGGGCCGCACCCGCCCATTGGCACGCACCGGTACTTCTTCAAGCTCTATGCGCTCGATGTTGCAACGCTTAACGTCGACAAGAAAAAGCCGCCTCAAAAGAAAGAGATCGAAGACGCGATGTGGGGCCACATCCTTGCCGAAACGAGCCTTATGGGCACCTACCAGCTTAAAAAGAGCAGCCGCTAAAAACCGCGCCTCTTCACCTGATTTTAAGTCCTGCCCCTCCAAACCCTCTTTTCGACTGGGCTTTTCTGTGCTTCAATCCGAAACATGACAGACAAGAAGCCCGATCTGACCGACCTAAATGCTCTGGCGATGGAAGCCTGTGACATGTGGCAAGAGCATTTGTCGAATTTTGCCAACGATCCGAATGCGCGCGCGGAACTGACGCGCTTTCTTGAGCCTCAGCGTCGGCTGTTCGCCGATTGGGCAGCTATGATGCGAGGAGGCAATAGTGACCCAAGCCGCGCCGAAGAAACGCCCCCCCCTGCAACGGATGCAGCCGCAAAAGAGCCTGCCACAACAGATCCAACCGATGCAGCCGCGCCCGCTGCAACGGCATCGGGCGGCGCTACACTTATTGACGACCCTCTCCGCGTTGCTCAGCTTGCCCTCCGTCTGGCCGAGCTTGAAAAACGTGTCGCGCAGCTCGAACTCCAGCTCGCTAGCGCGGCTCGGTGAACTCAGCGCCGCGCACGCCGACCTGACGCCATACCTGACCCGGGAAATATTGCTCCGGGCGAGGACTTTTATGGATGGCATCAATCTCTATCGCAATCATCCCGTACGCCGAGGAGCCGAATCCGCGCCGGTCATCTGGCGCTCTGGTTCGACATGCCTGAGGGATTATGCCCCTCATGACACCGATGCGCAGCCGGTGCTTATCGTACCATCGCTCATCAACCGCTTTTGGATTCTCGATCTCGAACCCCAGCATTCTCTGATCCGTTTTTTAGCTGCGCAAGGACTGCGCCCATTGGTTATGGACTGGGATGCCCCCAGCGAGGAAGAAAAAGCCTTCGGGCTCGACGATTACGTCATGAAGCGACTCATTCCCGCGCTCGGGATCGCCGCCGCTGAAAAGCCAGCGCATGTCATTGGCTATTGTATGGGCGGCGCTTTGGCGCTGGCATTAGCCCAACTGGAGCCTACTCGCGTTCGAAGCCTCGTTCTGCTTGCGACGCCATGGGATTTCCATGCGGGATACGGAGCTGCTGGCCAAAACGGCGCGATACTGGAAGAAAAACTTGGCGTTTGGCTTAAAGGCGAAGAATACCTTCCGGTCGAAGTTGTCCAAGGTGCCTTTACGGCCTTCCAGCCGATGCATGCCTTTCACAAATTCACAGCTTTCGCAGGCTACGATCAATCAAGCCCGCAAGCGGCGCGCTTCGTTCTGACGGAAGACTGGCTTAACGACGGCGTTCCGCTCACCGCCCCTGCGGCGCGCGAATGCTACGGCGATTGGTGCGCGCGCAATGCAATGCAGCGGGGCTTTTGGCGCATCGGGGGACAATTTATCGACCCGCGCAAGATCATGATTCCCGCCTATGCCGTCGTCCCCGGCAAAGACCGGATCGTTCCGCCGCAATCGGCAATGCCTCTAGCGCAAGCGCTACCCAAAGCCGTCTGTCAAAAACCGATGCTGGGTCATATCGGCATCATGTCGAGCCCCAACGCCATTTCTCAAGTCTGGAAACCTCTCGCCGCGTGGCTCGGAGCGCATTAGATAATTAAATTTTAATATTTCGTCGGCTTAATGACAAACTTCCTATAATAGATTTTGTGTCTATCGTGAAAAAACTTATTTCAACTTTTTTTCATGCAGCGCTTAAGCAGGATATTTACGTATTTCCGAGCGCGTTATCCCTTCCGCTGCAACAGAGGCGGATTGCCGTGATTCAATCGCGCCTTCGTTTTCTGATGGGAGCGATGGCCATAGGCATCCCCGCATGGAGCGCGCTTGAAGTCCATGTTTTTTCTCATAAGCTTTGGTTATCTCTTTTGTCCGCGCGCGTGCTTGTGGGCTTTTCGCTGATAGGCCTCCTTGTATTCGAAAATCGCCTATTCGGAAAAAGTGTTGATAAGTTATGGCGTCTTTATCTCGGTCTGGGCGTCATTTTCGTCATTCCGACGCTCTTTTATGTGTACTGCGTAAGGCTTCCCGAACCGCTTTTCGCTCCAATGCCATTTGCCGAAGCCGTTGCAAGCACATATTTCCTATTCCCTCTTGTGATTCTCGCTGGCATTGGCTTCTTCCCTCTGACGATTATCGAATCCGCAACAATCGCCATGCCTTTTTTGACCGCCTATTACCTGACGACGCCGCCGCCTGACGAGGGCCTTTGGTCGCCTGACTTCGGCATGCTCTGGGTGATTGTTCTCATCGCGCTGATGTCCATGGTCATCTGCATAAGCCAGTTGCGAACGCTGGTCGAGCTTGTTTCATATTCGGCTTACGACCTGTTGACAAACTGCCTCGGACGCCGCAGCGGGGAAGAAATCTTTAAAATCCTTTGGAATTATTCTGTCAGGAAGAAATCCAACCTGGCGGTCGCTTTTGTGGACCTCGACAATTTCAAGCAGGTTAACGACAAATTCGGGCATGAGATTGGCGATAAAGTGCTTGCCCAAACGGCCACGGCCATGAAGAACAGCCTGCGTAAAAGCGACCCGATTATCCGATGGGGCGGCGAAGAATTTTTGGTGGTTCTCCCCGACGCCAACCTCCAAAATGCAGCGCGCACAATGCAGCGTATCGCTGAAACAGGGTTCGGCAAGCTTCCTGATGGAACGCCGCAAACTTTCAGTGTCGGCATTTCTGAACGCTTGAACGAAACGATCAACGATGCAAATGCGCTGATTCAGATAGCCGACCAACGGCTTTATGAAGCCAAAAAAGCGGGCCGTTCCTGCATTGTGGGCGCAGAAAGATTGACCGTCAAACGCGACTCGACTGCGGGCTGAAACGTCTACAGCATCTCTGTCAAAATGCGTTACTCACTGCTTCCGCATAGGTTTGGCTTGCGGAATCGGCAATCGGCATCGTTGGCGCGAAGAACGCCGCCATTCCGGGAATTTTGATGAAGAACAGAGCGACCATTACTACCGAACACACGCCGACCGAAACCATAAGTCCTTTTTCGCGGTACAGTTTCTCGGGGGCTTGAACGGCGCTGTCCTTCTTGAACGCCAGATTCATGTATAGAGCCATCACCCAAGCGACAAACGGGAAAGAAAAAATCAGTTCCATCTTGTAGCGCATGATAAACGCGCCCAAGAAAAGCATTGATGCGGATGCATAGAACATCGTCGAAACCAGCAGCCTGTTCTCGCTGTAGAATCTGAAAGACTTCCGGTAATCACCCGCAACCATATGATTTGCGATGTCGCGGTACTCGGCGAACCTTTTTAGCGTCATCAAATACCCGCCGAGCATCCAATAACTCAGCAAAAGATTGGCTGATGGAAACACATCGGGGTTAACAATGGTCCATCCGGCCAACATCCGCAGCGGATTGTTGACCGATTCGCTTATGACATCCAGGTAGGGAACGTCTTTCAACCGGATGGGACGGATATTGTACAAACACCCCATTGCCCATAGGGCGGCGGCGCTTGCCGCAAAGGGACGGGAGATCGATAAGGCGACACTCATCCCAAGAACCATAAGCACGATCCACTGAGCGTAAGCGACCGGCACGATCACGCGCCCCGAAGGCACCGCGCGATTGCGCTTTTGCGGATGTTTGAGATCAAACGGCGCGTCCAAAACCTCGTTGAGGACATAATTGCTGGACGAGATCAGTCCCACCGCCAGAAGCCCCACGGCAAACCGTTCGACAAGCCCCCACCCAACAGGCTGCGGCCAAAAGGCAAGCGCCACAAGCGTACCTGGCACGACGAAAATGTTCTTAATCCAGTGATCGAACCGGCAAATCTCGATATGGCCCTTAACAATCGCCCACACTCCAGCCTTCTGGATTTCCGGTTTTCTCGCCATGCCCCGCCCTATTCATCCTCTTTAAGATTCCGCCCGAATATCTCGCGTTTGCCTGTTGCCGAGGCGGGACCGATCAAGCCGTCCTTCTCCATACGCTCGACCAGAGTGGCGGCCTTGTTGTAGCCGATCTGCAACTGCCTTTGGATAAAGCTGGTCGATGCCTTGCGCTCGCGCAAAACGACATCGACGGCCTTGTCGTAAAGACCGTCGCCCGAGCTTTCGCCGCCAAATGAATCGCCCATTGCGCCGCTTTCACCAATCGCGCTTCCGTCGTCTTCCGTGACTTCGTCCAGATACTCAGGCTCGCCTTGCGCCTTAAGGAACTTGACGATCTGCTCAACCTCGTCGTCTCGCACCAGCGGCCCATGGACGCGTGTGATGCGCCCGCCCCCGGCCATGTAAAGCATGTCGCCTTGCCCGAGAAGCTGCTCTGCCCCTTGCTCGCCCAGAATGGTGCGGCTGTCGATCTTCGAGGAAACCTGAAAGCTGATGCGCGTCGGGAAGTTCGCCTTAATGGTGCCGGTGACGACATCGACCGAAGGCCGTTGCGTCGCCATGATAATATGAATGCCCGCCGCGCGCGCCATTTGCGCCAAGCGTTGAATAGCCGCTTCGATTTCTTTCCCCGCGACCATCATCAGATCGGCCATTTCGTCAACGATCACCACAATAAAAGGCAATTCGGTCAGATCCAAAGGCTGCTCTTCGTAAATCGGCTTGCCCGTTTCGCGGTCGAAGCCGGTCTGTACTGTGCGCATCAGATTCTCGCCGTTTTTCGAGGCTTGCCGCAGCCGCACGTTGTATCCGTCGATATTGCGCACGCCCAGCTTCGACATCGCGCGGTAACGCTCTTCCATTTCCCTGACCGTCCAGCGCAGCGCCAAAATAGCTTTTTTCGGCTCGGTCACGACAGGAGCCAGCAAATGCGGTATTCCCTCATAAACCGAAAGTTCGAGCATTTTCGGGTCGATCATGATAAAGCGGCACTTCTGCGGCGGATGGTGATAAAGCAAGGACAGAATCATCGTATTGATCGCGACCGACTTGCCTGAACCCGTCGTGCCCGCAATCAGCAAATGCGGCATCTTGCTCAAGTCCGCGATCACCGGACCGCCCGCGATATCCTTGCCCAACACCAGAGGCAAGACCGCCTTGGTTTCATGGTACGCGGGAGCGCTTAAAAGCTCGCGCAAATAAACCGTTTCGCGCTTCGTGTTGGGCAACTCGATGCCGATCACATTGCGCCCCGGCATGATCGCGACGCGCACCGAAATCGCACTCATGTTCCGCGCGATGTCGTCGGCCAGAGAAATAACTCGCGCCGCCCGCGTTCCGGGGGAAGGTTCAAGTTCATAGAGAGTCACGACCGGCCCCGGGCTTACCTTCAGAATCTGGCCGTGGACGCCAAAATCCTCCAAAACATTCTCAAGAAGCTTTGCGTTCTTCTCCAGAATTTCCTCGGAAATCAGCTCCTGCTGGTTGCCTTTCTCGGGCCAGCGCAGGAAATCCAGCGGCGGCAGCGGATAATCCATGGTAACGTCCAAAGCCAAACGAGGCTGTCGTGCGGTAACCGCCGGGCGCTTGACGATCGGCTTCTTTTCCTTGGGCTTTTTCTCCTCATTAGCCTCTTCACCGCCTTCGGCTTCTTTCTTGCCTTTGCCCTCGCCTTCGGCCTCTTTCTCACTTTCTTCTTCGCCTGTTTCTCCGCTTTCCTCTTCGTCGCCCTCCAGGTCGTCCAACGGGTTCTCATCGCGCTGCCCGCGCGCCAATCCCCATAGTCCATTCAGTAACTTATGCGTCTGCTCGGCAACCGCCGCCGCAAACGACCGGAGAGTCTGCCCGAGGAAGATCCACTCTTCGGGCGTCAACGCGCAGGAGAGATAAACCGCAAGAATCGTAAGAATCGAAAACAACAGCGCCACGGCAATATGTGCCCACGAAAAGTAAAGTAACTCCGATGCTCCGCGCTCGATAATCTTCCCAAGCGCGCCCTCAAGCCGCAGCCCTTTAAGCGCCGGAAGCCTCATGCCCGAAAGAGCGATACTTGCCGAAAGCATGGAGCCGAATGTCGCAAGGACCCGCCACCAGAACATCTCGACGCCCAAGTCCTTTGCCACCCGCCAGCCCCAAGCGCCGATAACAAACGGCAGAATGAAAGCTCCAAGCCCGAAAAGCTGCCAAAGAACGTCCGCACCATAAGCGCCCCAAACGCCGCACAAATTGCGCACCATTCCCGGATTGCTCACAGAGAACGCAGCGTTTAACGACGGATCGCCGGGAGCATAAGTCGCCAGAGCCAGCGCGATACAAAGCGCGGCGCCCAGAACAAGTCCGCCGAAAATCATGTGAACGAAACGCGCCAGCCCTTCATAAAGGGAGCGGGGAAGCAAAGCCTGAGACTTGCGGCTGCGCGAGCGGATAAGAGGACGTGCCATGGACGAGAAACTAAAAAAGAATCAGAACAGCAAGACTTTAACGAACAAGTCGGGGCATGGGTAGAGGGTTGGAAACCGGGAAGTTAAGGTTTTTATCTTCTTAAGCCCCGGCTCACAATCCCTATTTCCCCGCCTCAATCGGCCTCTTGAGCGCACATAAGGATTGTTGGCACTCGATCAAAATGGTATCTGCTCCGCCCGGTTGCTCTCCAACCGCCTTGGGAAGAGCGCACGAGACGCGATAAAGCGTCCGTCCTGATGCGCCGGGGTAATTCTGCAATACTTCGATCTTCTTTGGCGGACAGTTGTTGAGCCGGGCCACTTCGCGGGCCTCGGGCACGCCCGCAAGCGCCTGATTGGCAAAGAAAACAACACAAAGGATGACAAGGACGCGAAGCATGGGTCAAAATGCGAATCTGTTGAGCCGAACGGATATTAACCAAGATATGCCTATATCGTCCACTACCCTTGATGGCCTTCTTGACCGCCGGGTTAAGCTTGAGCAACCCGCTGCGGGGTATCGCGTCGCGGTCGATACCGTTTTGCTTGCGGCGGCTGTTCCTGCCAAGCCTCAAGATTACGTCCTCGATCTGGGCTGCGGCGTGGGCGGAGCGATGTTATGCCTCGCGTGCCGTGTCCCCGGGATATCGGGCTTGGGGCTTGAATTAAATCCTGATCTCGCCGAAATTTGCATGCGCAACATTGGCCGCAACCCATTCGCGAAAAACCTCAGGGTAAAACAAGCCGATGTAACGGCTTTGCCTTCAGGGTTGGCCGATAAGTTCAGCCACGTCCTGATGAACCCTCCATACCACGAAGACGCCCGCCACGACGCTTCTCCGGACAACGCCAAGGCAATCGCAAACACTGAAAGACAAGGCGATCTGGCGCTTTGGATCGCCTCGGCACACAAGGCGCTGAAGAACGGCGGCACGCTAAAGTTGATTCACCGCGCCGATCGGAAAGAAGAGATTTTAAATTATCTTGGCAACGACTTTGGAGAGGTACGCGTTCTCTCGATACTTCCGAAAAAAGGCATTCCACCTAAACGGATAATTCTTTGCGCACGCAAGGGGCTTCCCTATTCCATCGCCGAAGGTCATTCGCTTGTTTTACATGCGCCAAATGGCGCTTATACTTTGGAAGCCGAAAACGTGCTGCGGCACAAACAAGCAATAAATATTGAATAGTTTATTGTGCATGGTCAGATCAATCCTTATACCCTTCGCTTACTCCGAAAGGTAAGGCAACGACTCCAGCCACTCGATGCTCGCCTGATAAAACCCGTTTTCGAATAGCCCGCTATGGCCGCTCTCGGGCGCGTAAAACAGCTTCTTCGGCTCTTTTGCCATCTCGAAAAGCTTCTGCTCCTGCTTGGCGGGAACGACGTTATCGGCCCCGCAAACGCCCACCAGAAGAGGCATCTTGATCTTTGAGACCTTTGCCGCATTGTCGAATTTGTCGAGCGTAAGGTACCGTGCCGGAAGCCATGGGAATCTCTCCTGAGCCATATCGGGCATTGAAAGAAACGGAGCCAAAAGCGCAACGCCGCGCACCTTGAACTCCGAAGCCATCTGCATGGCCACCCCTGTGCCCAGCGAATGCCCCATCAGAACAATATCTTTCTCTTTCACGCCTTCATCAGAAATCAGCTTTTTGACAAACGCGCGCGCGTCTTCATAAAACCCTTCCTCGTCAGGATCGCCCGGAAGATTGCTGTATCCGCGATACTCGACAAATAAAAAGCCATATCCGGCATCCAAATAAGGTCCGGCTAATGGCCAAACGCTTTGCAAGCTGTCGGCATTGCCATGAAAATAGACAAGCGTATAGTCCTTGCCCGATGCGGGCGCATACCATCCCACAAGATTAAGGCCGTCCTTTGTCGTAACGGCCAATTCCTTTAACGGCGTTTCCGGAGATACTTGCTCCGGCGCGGCATATGTCTGGTTCGGAACATAAATAAAACTGCGCTGAAACGCGAAAACGCCAGCCATTGCCCCCAAATAAGCGAGCGCAGCCCAGCAAATAAGCCTGTTGACTCTCATGCCTTCCCCCAGTCCCCTTTGATCGCTTGCCAGCATGCCAGCGCCGCAATGGCGGCGGTGTCTGCGCGTAAAATCCGCGGCCCGAGACGGACGAAAAACGTATTCGGCGCTTTCCGTAACAGCTCCAGCTCTTCCGCCGCAAAACCGCCTTCCGGACCCGTCACGATGGCGGCCTTCTCGAATTTTTGGATTGCTTCAGAATGCAGCGCCTTATGAATGGGCGCGGCTTCGCCCCATTCAGCGCATACAATCAGCGCCCTGTCTTTCGGAAAAACCCCTATAAGATCGTCTAATTTCACCGGATTTCCTACTGCGGGAATGTCTAGCCTGTCTGATTGCTCGGCGGCTTCTTTGCATAGGGTCCACGCGCGATCTCCGTTAACCTCACGGACTTGGGTCCTTTGGGTCAGAATCGGCTGAATTTCTGAAACGCCAAGTTCAGTGGCTTTTTCAATCATGTAGTCAAAATGAGCCTTCTTGATCGGTGCGCAACACAACCAAACATCGACCCCAGCCTCTTGCGGCCTGGTCTGCGCGCCAATATGCACAAGCGCCTTGTTTTTTCCCGCTCGTTCGACGCTTCCCTTGAATTCTCCGTCCTTCCCGTTAAACAGCCGAAGCGCATCGCCATTGCCGAGACGCAGCACATGCAGCAAATAATGCGCGAGATCCTCCTCGACCCGCACCGAGGCCCCTTCCTCAAGCCGTTGAGAAACAAAAATGCGATGGGTATGACGGATGTCCATATTAACGATCCTTTCGGCGAGGATACCGGTTTACAAGGTCGTTTTGCATGGCGCAAGAAAAGAGGAAACCAAGCATCGACAAGTCCCTGTGAATGGGTCTAATAATTAATAGTATTTTGATTCTCGCCTCAAATGGGCCCATTCCATGTTCCTTTCGAAATTGACAAAACTTCCCTTTACTGGCGCCGATGTCGATATCAAGGGAGTTACCGAAGATTCACGCAAGGTTCAGCCGGGGTTTCTGTTCATTGCGACGCCGGGCCTTAAACAGGATGGCCGGGAATTCATTGACGACGCCATCAAGAAAGGCGCCGTCGCCATTCTGGTTCCCGAAGATACTCCCGACACGCCGGTTACCACTTTCAAAACCTCCGACGTGCGGCACGAAACCTGCGTGCTGGCCTCGACTTTTTACCCGAAACAGCCTCAAACAATTCTTGCCGTTACAGGTACAAGCGGTAAGACCTCTACTGCGCAATTCACGCGCGAAATCGCGCAAGCCTTGGGCCATTCCTCCGCCAGCATCGGAACGTTTGGGGTCGTTGATGCCTGGGGCACACACTACGGCGCGCTTACGACGCCTGACGCAATCACAACGCATCGTCTGCTTGACGAATGCGCAAACAAAGGCGTCACACATGTCGCTATCGAAACGTCAAACTTCGGCATCGAACTCAAACGTCTCGACTGCGTAAAATTCAAGGCGGGCGCATTCACCAATCTGTCGCGCGATCATCTCGATTATCATGAGACCATGGAAGCCTATTTCGAAGCAAAGCGAGGCCTCTTTTCGAATCTCCTTCCTGCGGACGGAGCTGCTGTCCTTAACGCCGACGTTCCTGAATTCAGGCCGCTGTCCGAGACGGCCAAGGCGCGCGGCCTTCGCATCATTTCCTACGGCAAAAAAGCTAAGGACCTGCGCCTTCTCGACGCGCGTCTTGATGACGGGAGCCAGATCCTTTCGCTCGAAGTTTTCGGAAAAAAGATGGATGTCGCATTGCCCGTGATGGGCAGCTTTCAGGCATGGAATGCGCTCTGCGCTGCGGGTTTGGTGATCGGCGGCGGCGAAGATGCCGAAAAAACAATTCAAGCCATCGGCAAAGTGTCCGTGGTTCCGGGCCGCCTGCAGTTTATTGGCCTTTCGAAAAACGGCGGAGAAGTTTACGTCGATTATGCGCACAAGCCCGATGCTCTTGAAAACGTCCTGCGCGCCATGCGCTCGCACGTCACGGCTTCGGGTGGAAAGCTGGGCGTTATTTTCGGATGCGGCGGCAACCGCGACAAGGGCAAACGTCCCATGATGGGAGACATTGCTCAACGTTTGGCAGATTGGGTTATCGTAACCGACGATAATCCCCGCTATGAAGATGCCGGGACCATTCGCGCCGAAATACTCGCGGGTTGCGTTGACAAAACAAACGTCCGGGAGATCGGCGATCGCGGCGCGGCGATCCGTGAGGGCATCGGCAAGCTCGACACAAAAGACGCAGTTATCATCGCTGGCAAGGGACACGAGCCCGGCCAGATCGTTCGCGACAAAGTCCTTCCCTTTGACGACGCCGAAGAAGCGCGAAAGGTCATCGGTCAATGAGCGAAACTCTTTGGCATGCCGAAGACGTTGTTCGTGCCGTAAGAGGCGCAGTTTTGCATGAGCAGGCATGGACGGCGCAAGGAGTCTCTATCGACAGCCGGACGGCACGCAAAGGCGATTTATTTATCGCGCTTCAGGGCCCTAACAACGATGGCCACGAATTTGTAGCCTCGGCTTTTGCCTCTGGCGCCGCCGCCGCAATTGTTTCGCGCCAACCGCTTAACCTGAAACCGGGCGTTCCGCTTCTTTTCGTACAAGACACCTTCGAGGCCCTTCAAGACCTTGCCCGCGCCGCGCGTGCGCGCGCGCGCGGCAAGATCATCGCGATCACGGGTTCTATCGGCAAGACCACAACGAAGGAAATGCTGCGCCTCTGCCTTTCCGCCGTGGGAAAAACTTTCGCCTGCCCAAGCAGCTACAACAACAAATATGGTCTTCCGGTATCGCTCGCCAACTTACCGCCCGATGCGGATTTTGGCGTTTTCGAACTGGGCATGAGTCATGCAGGCGAACTCTCTCCACTCGCGCGCCTCGCCGCCCCGGACGTCGCTGTCATCACGGGAGTCGAAGCGGTCCATCTCGCGAATTTTGCATCTTTGGACGCCATTGCGGACGCCAAGGCGGAAATTCTGGAAGGACTCAAGAAGGACGGCGTTTTCATTGTCAACAAAGACATTCCGCAATTTGCGCGTCTTTCGGCAGCGGCAAAAAGCAAGGGCTTCAAGAAAACTGTGACATTTTCCGAAATCGGCCACGCCGATGCGTTTTTGCGCAAATGCGTTTTGACGGAAGAGAACAGCTTCGCGAACGTTGTTGTCGCGGGCCGCCAGCTTTCCTATACCATTCCGGCTCCCGGCAAGCACCTCGTCAAAAACGCGCTCGCGGCGTTGCTCGCCGCATTTGCGGCGTCCGGCAAGATCGAAGAGCCCGCTTCCGCCCTCTCGCTTTACGAACCGGGCGAAGGCAGGGGGGATGCCGATATTCTGGACCTGCCTGAAGGCCCGCTGATGGTGATCGATGAGTCCTCGAATTCAAGTCCGGTATCCGTTCGCGCTGCGATTCAGGTCCTGTCGCAACACATCCCTCGGCATAGAGGCCGCCGGATTCTTATTCTGGGGGAAATGCCGGACCTCGGTTTGATGTCCCCCGATTTGCATCTGGCGCTGGTCCCTGAAATCGTTTTGGGCCGTATCGACCTCGTCTTCTGCTTCGGAGATGCAACGCGCTATTTGTACGATGCGCTTCCGCCCGATCTTCGCGGCGGTTACGATCCCGACGGCGATCAACTTGCCGCCATGGTCGCCAACTATGTTAACGCAAACGATATTGTCGTCGTCAAGGGCCAAAGGACTGCCCTGCAAGAAATCCTCGATGCCCTTCGCGGCCTTTCCGCCGATCCCTCCAGAAAAAAGATCAACGCTTAAGGATAGTCATGCTGTTTCATTTACTTGCGCCATACGCACGGGATTTCATTCTTTTCAACCTGTTCCGCTACATCACGTTCCGGACGGGCGGAGCCATGGCTACGTCGCTGATTATCTGTTTTCTCGCGGGGCCATCAATTATTCGATGGCTCAAGTCGAAACAAGGCGAGGGACAACCAATCCGCACAGACGGCCCCGAAACGCACCTCAAGAAAAAAGGCACGCCCACCATGGGAGGCCTGATGATTTTGGTTTCGACAGGCATCAGTACGGTTCTGTGGATGGACCTCTCGAACCTATATACATGGGCGGTCATGTTCGTCACCCTCGGCTTTGGATTGGTAGGCTTTTTCGATGATTACAAAAAACTCACCAAGCGGTCGTCCAACGGCGTCCCGGGAAAGATCCGCCTCGCCATACAGGTGATTATTTCCGCGCTCGCCGTCTATGCTATTTCTACCGCCGTCTCGCCATCGTCGGCCAATATGTTGGCGATCCCGTTCGTCAAGGACTACATGATTCCGCTTGGCCCTCTCTTCATCCCGTTCGCGGTGTTTGTGATCGTCGGCGCGGGCAATGCGGTCAATCTCACGGACGGCCTGGACGGCTTGGCCACAGTTCCCGTTATCATTGTGGCTTTATGCTTTATTCTCATATCGTACCTTGCCGGAAACTTCGTTTTTGCGAATTATCTCCAAATACATCATGTTCCCGGCGCGGGCGAACTCGCGGTCTTTTGCGGCGCGCTTGTCGGCGCATGCCTCGGCTTCCTTTGGTTCAATGCGCCTCCTGCGCAGGTCTTCATGGGTGACACGGGATCTCTGGCATTAGGCGGCGCGCTTGGCACGATTTCCGTGATCGTCAAGCACGAGCTGGTTTTGGCGATCATCGGAGGACTCTTCGTTGCCGAAACTCTTTCAGTCGTCATTCAGGTGGCCTCATATAAGCTCACCGGCAAGCGGGTTTTCCGCATGGCGCCCATCCATCACCATTTTGAAAAACTGGGCTGGTCCGAACCTACCGTGGTCATTCGCTTTTGGATCATCGCATGCATTCTGGGACTGATCGGCCTCTCAACGCTGAAGCTAAGATGACACTGACCGTTAAAGCCCAAATCGAACGCTGGCCCATTGCGGGGTCGTTTACAATTAGCCGGGGGTCCAAGACCGAGGCGGTCGTGGTCGTCGTCGAAGTTTCGGACGGCACGCATTGGGGGCGAGGCGAGGCCGTTCCCTACCCCCGTTATGAGGAAACGCCCGAAACCGCGCTCGCTGCCATTCAATCGTGGACCGGCGTTCCCGAAACGCTTTGCGAAATTCCGCTTAAATCCGCGCGAAACGCCATCGATTGCGCTCTTTGGGATCTGAAGGCCAAGCAACACGGCCTTTCGGCGCACCTTCTTGCGGGAATCGAAAAACTGAAACCTCTTACGGTTTCTTACACGCTCTCTCTGGACACGCCCGAAAAAATGGCCGACGCTGCGCGCACCCATGCCGCACGTCCGCTGCTTAAAATCAAGCTCGGCAGGGAAGGCGATCCCGAACGTCTCAGGCAAATCCGCAACGCTGCTCCCAAAACGCGCTTGATCGCGGACGCCAACGAGGGATGGACACCGGAAAACCTAGCCGAAAACATCTCTGCTTGCGCGTCTGCCGGTGTCGAGCTTGTCGAACAGCCTCTTCCTGCCTCAAACGACGCAGCTTTGGCGTTGGTTTCTCGCCTTATCCCCATTTGCGCGGATGAAAGCGTTTTCGACAGGGATTCTTTAAGTGGGCTTAAAGGGAAATACGATTTCATCAACGTCAAGCTGGACAAAACCGGCGGCCTTACCGAAGCCCTTGCGCTGGCTTCCGCAGCGAAACAATCGGGTTTTGGCTTGATGGTGGGGTGCATGGTTTGCACGTCGCTTTCCATTGCGCCCGCGTTCTTGGTCGCGCAAGAAGCCAAGTTTGCGGATCTTGACGGGGCTCTTCTTCTCGCCTGCGACCGCCCGAACGCTTTGGCTTATGCCGATGGTGTTCTCTATCCTCCCACCGCCGCGCTTTGGGGATAAGTCCTTTGATAAATCGAGCTATAAGGGATACTTTCAGCCGTTCGCCCAATTAAGTGTATAGTGATGCTTCTGACTCACGATAAGGAAGTCCTGATGCCCGCGCTTACGCGATCCGACCGTTCAGTCCTTGGCAGGTGGTGGTGGACTGTTGATCGCTGGGCCTTGGCCGCGCTGGTCATTATCATGGGGTTCGGGATTCTCCTTATTCAAGCATCAACCCCTGCCGTGGCCGTCAAGCATGGCTGGAGCAACCTTTATTTCGTCGAACGCCACCTTGCCATGCTTTTGCCCGCTATCGGCGTCATGTTCGCCGTTTCTCTTTTGTCACCCAAGAGAATCCGCCTTTTCTCCGCGGCAGGACTCGCGATTTTTGTTCCTCTTCTTATCGCAACGCCGTTTATCGGCGCGGAAATCAAAGGTGCGGTCCGCTGGATCAGAATCCTGGGCCTTTTTTCAATTCAGGCTTCCGAGTTCATAAAGCCGTTGTTCGCGGTCACCGCCGCTTGGCTATTTACCCGCCAGTGCGAACGCCGGGGCTTCCCTGCGCTTAGCGTCAACATCGCGCTCTATATTTTGATCGCGTTTTTTCTGCTAATGCAGCCCGACATCGGGATGGTCTTTTTGGTTTCTGTCATCTGGTTCGGTCAGTTTTTTTTGGCGGGCCTTTCGGCACTCTTTGTGGGTATCTCCGGCGTGTTAGGCGTTGCCGCCATGATCGCGGCTTATTACATTTTTCCTCATTTTTCCGCGCGCATCGATAAATTCTTAAGCCGGACAGGCGATACGTATCAAGTTGACAAGGCGCTCGACGCCTTCGCAAACGGGGGCCTTTTCGGCACAGGCCCGGGCGAGGGCACTGTGAAAATGTCGATTCCCGATGCCCATGCTGATTTTGTCTTTGCTGTTGCGGGCGAAGAACTTGGGCTTCTCTGGTGTTTGTTGATTATAGGCCTGTTCGCCTTCATCGTGCTTCGGGGACTCCGCCGCATTCAGAACGAAAACAGCCTCTTCATAATGCTCGCGGTCAGCGGGCTTTTGATCGAATTCGGCCTCCAGGCGGTCATCAATCTGGGGTCCACCATGCGGCTTCTCCCCGCCAAGGGCATGACGCTTCCTTTTATCTCCTACGGCGGCTCATCATTGTTTGCTTTATCTATCGGCATGGGAATGCTTTTGGGCCTGACTCGCAAGCGCTTTGGCCTCGGCGACGAGGATTGATTTACGTGTTAATAAGAGCCTGTTAGCTTGGAATGAATGTGTTATTAGCGTTTGTCAGGCCCGGAGGATATTTAGGAATGCCTCCTGTTTTATATAAAAAGTAGCCTCTTCCTGCGTCTTTGGCGATTTTGCCCGGATAAAAGGCATATACGCTTCTAAGCCCAGTTAGGGCTTCCTTTGCGATGCCGAACTGGAGCCGGGTCGGATTGATGGATATTCGTGAATCTTTGGCGTCCGAACGTGCATCCAGAAAGGTGTCAATAAAATTGCCAGCAACAGTCGTTAGCCGGAGAAATGTTGAGAACCTTTTGTTTGAGCCAAGCTCGTCGGCTAAGGTCAGCACAATGTCGGCAGTCGCAATGCCCTCTTGTCTTCGTGCGCTTATAAAATCGGCGAGTTTTGTCGCAGAGGAAACCTTTTCTCCATTTTCGAAAACATCCCGAACTTTATCGACGAACGCTCTTTTTTGCGCAGCAGGATGTTCTTTTAAAAAATTTCTCAGAATCCGAAGCGCTCGGCATGTTTCCGGTTCGTCCTCAATGAGGATGCCAGTCGTTTTTTCCCCCAGATAGTCGAGGATTTTTGTTTGCGTCTGTGTCTTTTCATCGCCGGTTTTGTTGTCCAAACACTGATCAATCCAATACATTGCGCCCATAACAACATATACTTGAGATTTTGTTTGTTCTTCGAGCGTTTTAGAAAATCCGTGTTCAGCAAAATAAAGCAATAAACTGGCGGAGGTTCTATAATGCGACAATGACATTCGAAATTGAATAAATAAAAGTTAATAAAATGTTATCTATTTTAAAATCTAGGGCTTTAGAAATACTTGCGCAATCTTCTCTTGAGCATCGAACTTTTAGATACCAAGCAGGTTTTCCATGCAACGCCCCTTGTTGCCTTTAAAAAGGCATCAATACATCGAGATCCATGCTTCTGGCCACGCAATCGAAGATTCTGTCAATACCCCTCTTGATATGAGGCATTAAAAAGGTTTTTATCGTCTGATACCGGATTTCCAAGGACAAAGGCAAATGAGCGAGCGATATAACCACCAGACGACGGAAGCCAAATGGCAGAAGATCTGGGCTGAAAAAGAATCATTTAAGGCAACCGAGGATTCATCGCGCCCCAAGTTTTACGCGTTGATCGAGTTTCCCTATCCCTCTGGCGAAGGACTGCACGTCGGCCATCCGCGCAGCTATACGGCTCTGGACATCGTCGCCCGCAAGCGCCGCATGGAAGGATTCAATGTTCTTTACCCCATCGGCTGGGATGCTTTTGGGCTGCCTACCGAAAACTTCGCAATCAAAACGCACCAGCATCCCAAGTCCGTGACGCAGAAAAATATCGCGAACTTTCGCCGCCAGCTTAAAAGCCTTGGGTTTTCGTTTGACTGGTCTCGCGAAGTCGATACCACCGCTCCCGATTACTATAAATGGACGCAGTGGATATTCCTTCAGCTTTGGAAGAAAGGCCTTCCCTATAAAACCAATATGCCGGTCAACTGGTGCCCTTCGTGCAAAGTCGGCTTGGCAAATGAGGAAGTTGTAGGCGGCGAATGCGAGCGTTGCGGTGGAGCTGTTGTCCAGCGCCGCCGCAGCCAGTGGATGCTTAAGATAACCGCGTATGCTGAGCGCCTTCTTTCCGATCTCGACACGGTCGATTATCTCGAAAAGATCAAGGCCCAGCAGCGCAACTGGATCGGCAAATCCACAGGCGCCGAAATTGATTTTACGCTTCCCGTCCTTGGCGACCGCGCACTGAAAGTCTTCACGACGCGACCTGACACGCTTTTCGGCGTGACGTACATGGTCTTGGCTCCCGAGCATCCCTTGGTTACCGAACTTCTTTCGCATGCGAAGAACCCCAATGCGGTTAAAGCTTATATTGAAGCCACGGCCCGCAAATCCGACTTTGACCGCACCGAGGGCGCGAAGGAAGTCTCTGGCGTCGCGCTCGAAGGCGTTTTCGCCGTTAATCCTGCTACGAAGAAGCCCGTTCCCGTCTGGATTGCCGATTACGTGCTTGCGACTTATGGCACCGGCGCGATCATGGCAGTGCCTGCACACGACGAACGCGACTGGAGGTTTGCAAAGAAATTCGGCCTTCCGATGATCGAAGTCATCACGGGCGGAGACATTTCCAAGGAAGCCTTTACCGACATCGATTGCAAAGACGCCCGCATGGTGAATTCCGGCCATCTTAATGGGCTCACACCTCCGCAAGCCATCGACAAGATGATTGGGACAGTCGAACGCGAAAACTATGGCAAAGCGTCGATCAAATATAAGCTTCGCGACTGGGTTTTCTCGCGCCAACGTTATTGGGGAGAACCTATTCCGATGGTCGAGTGCCCGAAATGCGGTTGGGTCCCTCTCCCCGAAAGCGAGCTTCCGCTGAAGCTTCCCGATGTCGAGCACTACCAGACCAGCGAAACCGGCGAGTCGCCCTTGTCTCTTATGACCGACTGGGTCAACACCCAATGCCCTCAATGCGGCGGGTCCGCCAAGCGCGAGACCGACACGATGCCTCAATGGGCCGGGTCGTCATGGTATTTCCTGCGTTATTGCGATCCCCATAACGACAAGGAACTTGCAAGCCGCAAGGCTCTCGAGTTTTGGACGCCCGTCGATTGGTACAACGGCGGCATGGAGCACACGGTTCTCCACCTGTTGTATTCGCGCTTTTGGCACAAGTTTCTTTATGACATCGGCGTGGCTCCGACGCCGGAGCCGTATGCCAAGCGCACGTCGCACGGCCTTATCCTGGGTGAAAACAACGAGAAAATGTCGAAGTCGCGCGGCAACGTCGTTAATCCGGACGAGGTGGTGAAAACCTATGGTGCGGACACGTTGCGCCTTTATGAGATGTTCATGGGGCCGTTCGATCAGGCCATTCCGTGGTCAACCAACGGCCTTATGGGCATGTGGCGGTTTCTCTCGCGTCTTTGGACATTCAGCGAAAAGGTGAGGCCGGATAAAGCCGAAGGAGATATTCTTCGCGCCACGCACCGCACGATCCGCAACGTTAGTGAGCGCATCGAGACGATGAAGTTCAACACGGCCATCGCCGCTTTGATGACGCTCACCAATACGTTTGGCGAACTGAAGGAGATTCCGCAGGACGCTTGGGAGGTTTTCCTGAAGCTTCTCGCGCCGTTCGCTCCGCATATTGCGGAAGAAATGTGGGAAGCGCTTGGCCATAAGGAAATCCTTGCCACTGCGGCTTGGCCAAAAGCCGACCCGGCGCTGTTGGTCGAAAACTCGGTCACCATCGCCGTTCAGGTCAACGGCAAGCTTCGCGCCACCATCACGGTGCCGCGCGACGCGCCCAACAAGGATGTCGAAGCGGCGGCTTTGTCAGAAGAAGGCGTAAAAAGAGCGCTGAACGATAAAGAGCCCAAAAAGATCATCGTGGTCCCTAACCGCATTGTCAACGTGGTCGCATGAAAAAAGCCTTGATCCGCACTTCGGTGCTTGCCGTATTCCTTCTTGCCGCTTGCGGCTATCGGCCTATCTACGGCGCGCATGGAGGAGAAAACGGCTCTCCTGTGGCGATCGATCTAAACAATATCGCAATCGACAATATTCCCGACCGCGACGGGCAAATGCTTCGCAACAACCTGATCGATCGCATGTACGGTCCGAATAGACCGGATCGGCCCGTCTACATGCTGCATGTCAAGCTTCGCAGCGAGGAGCAGGACTCGGGCATCCTCGCGAACGCGACGGTTACGCGCTCGATCCTCGACATGTACGGCGATTATTCGCTAACTGACGGGCGCGGAACGGAGCTGCTTTCCGGAACAGCTCACAGCGTGGCGAGTTTCGATAAGTTGAGCCAAATGTACGGCACTGTTGAAGCCCGCCGCAGCGCCCACGAGAAAACCCTGCACGAAATCAGCGAGCAAATTGTAAATCGGCTGAGCTTGTATTTCTCGGAGAAGAAATAGAAAAAACCCGGAAGGCGTTGGCCTTCCGGGTTTTTCTTAACCAAACGAAATTTTACTTCTTGGCTTTGTCCTTATTGCTTCCCGGAGGAGGCAAGGGCGAGCCATCGATGTTGAACTTTTCGATCTTTGCTTTGGCTTCCAAGGCCTTGACTTCGTCGTTCGTCATTTCCTGGCCCAACTGATTGGCGATTTGGTCCTTGACCTCGGCCAGCGGCGGCGGGGACGACTTGCGGCGATCCTCAACCTTAATCACGTGATAGCCGAACTCGGTCTTGATGGGCTTGTCGGAGATTTCGCCGGTCTTCATTGCAAAGGCCGCATCGGCGAACGGCTTGACCATCGAGTCCTTCAGGAAGTAGCCCAAGTCGCCGCCCTGCTTGGCCGATCCGCTGTCCTTGGACTTCTCTTCCGCGAGCTTGGCAAAATCGGCTCCGCCCTTAAGCTGCTTGATGACCTCGTTGGCCTCGTCTTCGGTTTTGAGAAGAACGTGGCGCGCGCGAACCTCGTCCTGCGGCTTGAATTTAGCCGCGAGTTGGTCATAGCGTTCCTTGATCTTGGCTTCGGTGATCTTCGGCTCGACCTGCTTGTGCATCCAGGCTTCGGCGACAACCTGGGCTTCGAGGTCCTTGACGCGAAGCTTGACTTCCTTGTCGTTTTGCAAGCCGTCGGCATAGCCCTTTTGGGCAACGATTTTAGTGGCGATCGATTTTTGAAGTATCTGAGGATAAATCAGGTTCGGAGGCAACTGCTGAAGCTGGGGGCCTGCCATCTGCAACTGCCGCATAAAATCGGACTTATGAATTTCTTCGCCGTTGACGCGGGCAACGACGGGATCCGCCTGATCGGCCGCGAGCACAGGCATGGCAAGCGATGCCAACAAAGCGACAGTGCCAAGGAGAACTTTTTTAGACATTTGCAAGAATCCTTTAGTTAAGGGATTACGTTCAGGCCCTAAGAGCTAGCGGCTCCGGCTCAAAACATCAAGCATCACAAATAGGGCAGTATTAGGGCAGCACAGGCAAGGCGACTCGCGAAAAAAGAGCCAAGTTTTGGACGAAAGAGGATCGTTAAAAGCATTTTAACCGTTATTCCTCAAATATCAAAAGAAAAGCCCTTTTTCACCTCGGTCCAATCCATGAATCTGATTATCGGCATCATCACCATGTTCGCGTGCACGCTCGGCGGCTATGCGGCGGAAGGCGGAAGCCTGATGGTGCTGGCGGAAGCGGCCCCGATGGAACTGGTTATCATGGGCGGCACCGCGCTGGGCGGCTTTATCATCGCCAATCCAAGCATAGTGATTCGCCGGACCGGCAAGGCCTTCGGCATGTTGCTGAAAAAGCAAAAATACGACAAGGCCTCGTACATCGAGCTTCTGTGCATGATGTATCAGCTTTTTAAGCTGGCCAAAACCAAGGGCTTGCTCGCGCTCGAACAGCACATCGAAAACCCCGAGGAAAGTTCGCTTTTCCAGCAGTTTCCCGGGTTTCTAAAAAACCACCATGCCGTTTCTTTTCTGTGCGACTACCTTAGGCTTGTAACGCTGGGCTCCGATAAGCCCTATGAACTCGAAGCCTTGATGGATGAGGAGCTCGAGGTCCACCACAACGAGGGCGGGGGCGTGGTTGCCGCCGTCACTGCCATAGCGGACGCCATGCCGGCCATCGGCATCGTGGCGGCGGTGCTTGGCGTCATCAAAACGATGGGATCAATTTCCGAACCGCCTGAAGTCTTGGGCGCAATGATTGGCGGCGCTCTCTGCGGCACATTCCTGGGCGTTTGGACCTCCTATGGCATGATCGGTCCAATGGCGCAATTGATGGGCGCCATTTTCGCCGCCGAGGGGAAATATTTGATATGCATCAAAACAGGCCTCCTTGCCCATTTGCAGGGCTTTGCGCCATCCGTGTCGATCGAATACGCGCGCAAGACATTGCTTAGCGAAGTCCGCCCAACGTTCAACGAGCTTGAAGAGGCGACTCAGTCCTTGCCTGCACCGACGGCCTGAGTCTTTAAAGAGGTTTTATGACCGACCAGCCAGTCATTATCATTCGCAAAAAGAAAAAAGGCGGTCACAGCGCACACCATGGGGGCGCGTGGAAAGTGGCTTATGCCGACTTCGTGACTGCCTTGATGTCGTTCTTTTTGCTCCTGTGGCTGCTCAATGTCACGACCAGCGAGCAACGCAAAGGCTTGGCCGATTACTTCTCTCCAGCGGGCATATCCAAGAACGAAGGTTCCGGCGCGGGAGGCATGTTTAATGGGCAATCGATCACCTCCGAAGCTGGCGGCGAAATCTCAGACCGCTCTCCGCCTTCGACGCAGGAAACGACCATTCCTACCGCCGGACAGGGAATCGAGGGCGACGAAGATATAGCGGGTACCGGATCGGGCAAGGACGGCGATTACAAGAACGCCGCCACGTTGGCCGCTGCCATGAAAAAAGAGGAGGAAGCGTTTAAATCCGCCGAGCAAACGCTTAAAAACGCGATTATAGGCAGTCCCGAGCTTCAGGCCTTCGCCAACCAGATTTTAATTGACCGAATGCCCGAAGGTTTGCGCATCCAGATCACGGACCGCGATAAACTCTCAATGTTCCCCTCGGCAAGCGCAATTCCGTACGAACGTGGTCGCGACCTTCTTTTGATGGTGGGACAGGTTCTCGCAAAACTTCCCAATAAAGTCTCAATCTCGGGCCACACGGACAGCGCACAGTTTTCCCTCACTGCACGCCGTGATAACTGGTCGCTCTCGACCGAACGCGCCAATACCTGCCGTGAATACCTTATCAAAGCCGGGGTGGACGAAAAGCGTATCGTTCGAATCTCTGGCCACGCCGATCGCGAGCCTTTCGCGAAGGACCCGATGGATCCGCAAAACCGCCGGATTGGGATTATCCTGCTGCGGAAAGCATTGCCTCCTTAACCAACCGACAAAAACTCTTAATACGCATCCCTGATACGAAGCCTTTGCCCTCAAATTCCTCATTTTCCCCCATTGCACCGCAAAGATTCTTACCTATATTACCAACCATGAGGGAGGCTTAGAAACAGCACTCCCTTGTTCTGAAAGGAAAATTTCAATGGCAAAAGTTATAGGTATCGATCTCGGCACGACCAATTCCTGCGTTGCGGTGATGGAAGGCGCTAACACAACGGTTATCCACAACGCCGAAGGATCGAATACCACCCCCTCGATTGTCGCCTTCACAAGCTCGGGCGAGCGCCTTGTTGGACAAGCCGCCAAACGTCAGGCTGTGACCAATCCCTCTAATACGCTATTCGCCATTAAGCGCCTTATTGGCCGCCGGTTTGACGACCCGATGGTGCAAAAAGACCTCAATCTGATGCCGTATAAGATCGTCAAGAACCAGAATGGCGACGCGTGGGTCGAGGCAGGCGGCAAGAACTACAGCCCCTCAGAAATTTCGGCTTTCATTTTGATGAAGATGAAGGAAACTGCCGAAGCTTATTTGGGCGAAAAAGTTTCGCAAGCCGTTATCACGGTTCCGGCCTACTTTAATGACAGTCAACGTCAGGCGACAAAGGATGCGGGCAAGATTGCGGGCCTCGAAGTCCTGCGCATTATTAACGAACCCACCGCTGCGGCGCTCGCCTACGGTATGGAGAAGAAGAAATCCGGCACTGTAGCCATTTATGACTTGGGCGGCGGTACTTTCGATATTTCCGTTCTCGAAATCGGCGACGGCGTCTTCGAGGTTAAGTCAACAAATGGCGACACGTTCCTCGGCGGAGAAGACTTTGATACGCGAATCATGGATTTTCTGGCCGACGAGTTCAAGAAAGAGCAGGGAATCGATTTACGCGGAGATAAACTTGCGCTCCAGCGCCTCAAGGAGGCCGCTGAAAAGGCGAAGATCGAGCTTTCGTCATCGGTCCAGACCGAAGTGAACCTTCCGTTCATCACGGCGGACCAAACGGGGCCGAAGCATCTTTCGGTCAAGCTCACGCGCGCCAAGCTCGAATCGCTTGTCGAAGATTTGCTGCAAAAAACCATCGAGCCGTGCCGTCAAGCCATTAAGGACGCGGGCATCAAGGCTTCGGACATCAACGAGGTTATTCTGGTTGGCGGCATGACGCGCATGCCGAAAGTCATTGAAATCGTGAAAGACTTTTTTGGGCGCGAGCCGCATCGCGGAGTCAACCCTGACGAAGTTGTGGCCGTCGGCGCGGCGATTCAGGCGGGCGTTTTGAAAGGCGACGTTAAGGACATTCTGCTTCTCGATGTGACTCCGCTTTCGCTGGGCATCGAGACGTTGGGAGGCGTTTTCACACGTCTTATCGACCGCAACACGACGATTCCCACGAAGAAAAGCCAAGTCTTCTCGACAGCCGAGGACAACCAAAATGCCGTGACTATTCGCGTGTTCCAAGGAGAACGCGAAATGGCCGCAGACAACAAGTTGCTTGGCCAGTTCGATTTAGTCGGCATTCCTCCGGCTCCCCGCGGAATCCCCCAGATCGAAGTTACCTTCGATATTGACGCAAACGGCATTGTAAGCGTCACGGCCAAAGATAAGGCAACGAACAAGGAGCAGCAAATCCGCATTCAGGCCTCGGGCGGCTTAAGCGACTCCGATATTCAGCGCATGGTCAAGGAAGCGGAGGCAAACGCGGCTGAAGACAAAAAGCGCCGCGACGCCGTTGACGCGCGCAATCAAGCCGATGGTTTGATCCACCAGACAGAAAAGACCTTGAAGGAGCTTGGCGAGAAGGTAGCGCCGACAGACCGGGCAGCGGCGGAAAGCGCAATCTCGGATCTGAAAGGCATTCTCGACAAGGGCGACGCCTCACAAATTAAGACCAAGTCCGAGGCGCTAACGCAGATTGCGATGAAGATCGGCGAACAGCTTTACAAGGCACAGCAGGAAGGCGCTGCGGGCGCGGCTCCGGGGACCGAATCCAAGCCCGAAGAACCCGGCGTCGTCGATGCCGAATTCAGCGAAGTGAAGGAAGACAACAAAAAATGATGCGCTGAACCGATAATGAAAAATGGCGGCATTAGCCGCCATTTTTGTTGGAGATCTTATTATGGAGGAACGCCTATTTACACGTCGCTTCGGCGACTGAACTATGGGATTTCGCAGCATCGGGTCTTCCCGGGGCCAATCCAAGATTGTTTTCGACCTGCGCTACAGCCCTGCACCGGTCAAATGGCTTAACGGGAACAAGCATGACATCTGAGCCAACAACATAGACCTTATTTGAGCTGTTGCTAATATCGGTCAGCGGGACGGAAATACATGGGCCGACGGCATGAATTTCTGAAACAAACACATTGTTCGAGTCTGCTTTAAAGCCTTCGGGAAGGTCTTCTCCGACAATAAACAAACCAGAATCAAGCTTGTTGCCTTCTCCGAGATCGATTGGGCCGCTCAGAACCGTGTTGTTCCCGACGACCGAGGTGTTTCCTATCTTAATAGCCTCTTCCTTGATATTGAGCGCGGATCCAGGAACATTTTCTCTATTCGTATGGATCCCGCAATTAAGCTCGCTGTTTGGAGACTCTTCTTTTTTTAAATCGAAGTCTTCTGCTATATAAATATTGAGATTTTGAGACACGCCTTCCTTTATAAGGGTATTGATGAGCACCGATGTTGTAGCTGGGAACATGAGCTGAAGAACGCCATGAGGGTGCTTATCGGGGTAAAGCAAGGTAGCCATGATCTCGGCGCTGGCCTCGACAGACGTCAGAAAGTATGGGTCTACCATTTCCAACTGCGCAGGCTCTAGCTTGGCCATATCTTCATAAAATGCTTCATTTATAGCGTTTTCAGGATCTGTATGAGAATAGATCCCGCTGTAATCGCAGAACTTATGTCCAAGTTCGTGTAATAGATTGAATTTCGTCGTTTTCTCATTTAGCAAGCGCCAATCGCTTGCATTGACAGCCCCATGAATCTTGGATTGCCCACCTTCCGGATCTGTCCCGTAATACTTCGATGCGGGCATAACTATTCTATTTATAGCCCAATTATATCTGCCCGTGTAGAAATTATTTAATCTACCGCCCGTGGTGGTTCCTTTTGGATCCGCTGCAGCCATTGTGTCCCCGACACGAATGTCCCCGCCGTGGAGATACGAAAGAAGACTCGGAGATAAATAGAATTTACAAAACAGATAAACATCCTTGGCCACGAGCATCGCTTCCGGCGTTGGCTCCCCGCAAACAGTAATGGGGGGTATTTCGGCATCGATTATCTTGGGGTCTTGGGCATAAAGCCATGGACTCCGGCCTAAATTGACCTTCAAATTCATTTCATGGGTTTTCTTATCATGGTTGTAGCCAATGAAAGGATGATATGTGCCCATCGCGATGGGATAGGGACGCCATTGCAATGTCTTTTCATGCACCAGCGCCTTCCTTGCTTCTTTCTTCAAATCGCTGCATATGCCTTTTATGGTAGCGGCATTATTTTTGGCATGGAATGTGTCGTTGCTGTCCGCCGGTGCTGCGCTGTCGCGTGAAACGTTTGATTGAGTTCCAATCTTATTTTTAAGCAGCTCTTTAGGAAAAGAATCGAAGTAGCATTTTTGCCCGGGCCAAAGCTCAACGACCAGATTCACTGCATCGTTCGAGGCTTCTGTACAGCCCAAAACGGGAAAATGCGCATCTCCCATAGGGACAGAGCTATGCGACGAGTGATGATCTCCATGATCAGCAGCCTGCTCTGCGAAAGCGCTGGCGATGGGCGCGGAGAGATACAACGCCGCAAGCCCAAAAAGCAACTTATTGGAATCCCGGACGCGAGTGTAATATTTATGAGCAACTTGCCAGCTCTTATCCAGAGCTTTCCCGGCCAAGCCGCTCATTGTGGTTAATAACGCAGCGCCAGATTTCGATTTTGGTTGAATCATTTAACTTACAAAACAATTTTCCTGTCTTCAGGATTATACGACAAAGTCATGAAAGTAATGAAAACAAAAGCGAGCGCCTTCATGGCACCGCGCCTGAAAATTGATGAATAATAACCAAGCATCAACGGCGAGTTAAATTCGATACCAAGGTCCGCTAAGCTTGATTACGCTGGCGATGTAGCGTGGACTTGGTCGGGGGGCTAGCCGAAGTCAATCCAATGGCGGCGGTGCTTTGCCAAGCTAGCAGGGCGACGGCGACCGAGAATCCAGCAGCGCAGCGCGCGACAGGCAGCTTCAAACGTCAAGCCTCGGCGTTCAAACACCCAGAAGATAAACATGACCATTGCGGCGAGAGCGAACGTCCACAGGCGCGCGTGAATCAGGAAGAGAAAGATTGCACTGAAGGCGCGCGCATCCACCATGAATAAACGGGCCGGTTTTTGCGAATTGCGCCAGTGTATTTCCTCTACATCCATGACTTAGGCCTCAGGATTTTAAGTTTCATCGGCGGCTCCATCTCTTTCGATTTCCTCAAAAGCAGCTTCCTGTTCCTCGTCAGAAAACCCCTTTGTCAGGAATATCAGCGTGCGGCGATCTATTAGACCGTCTTTGTAGGCCTTTCCTGCCGTGTCTTCCATTGTCTGGCCGTACTTGAACAGCAAGCGGCGTGTTTCACCGGTCCATTTCTCAACGGGAAGATCGAGCAGCTTTTCGCGCACGCGCTCGTCGAACACCAAAAATTCGCGCAGGCCAATGCGTCCGCCGCCCACCCTCGGCACAAGCGCTTGAGTTACTATCATACGCAGTGTTTCCATCATCGCATAAGCGCGCTCCGTTCTTTCAACCGGGTCGAAAACGCTGACCATGCGCCGGACGGTCGCCGCAACTCCGATGGTGTGGACGGTCGAAAAAACCAAATGGCCTGTTTGCCCCGCCTCGACTGCCGCGGAGACGGTTTCACGATCACGGGCTTCGCCGACCAACACGATGTTGGGCTTGCGGCGCAGGGCATTGCGAATACCTGCGGCGAAAGATGGCAGATGGCGCGGAATCTCGGATTGCGCGACGAGGGAACGGGGCCCTACGATCGCATCGTAGACGTATTCGATTGGGGCTTCGTAGGTCAGCATTTTGCCGCAACCTTGCTCGCGCTCGATCAACATGCGGCAACCTGCGGCGAGCAATGTAGTTTTGCCGCTGCCAGTCGGTCCCGTGACCAGAATCAGTCCTTGGCGAGGAGCCCAATTTTCGACCAGTTTTTTTTCGACGTTCAACTCTTGGAGCGTCGGCGGCAAATTTGGCAATGTGCGCAACGTAATCTGTACGCTGTCACGGCCTTTGCTGAGAATGGCCGTGATGTTGACGCGAAACCTCCGGCGCGTATTGCGGTCGGGGCGAACCTCGAAAGAGAGGTCGAGGTCGCGGCCAGAGGCGAGCTTTGCCAAGGCATCGGGACCATAAATCTTCTCAAGAGCGTTGGCTATATCGGCGCTGTCCAAGTATCGACGCGTGACCGGGAACAGTATGCCATCGACTTCGATGTAAACGGGACGATCTGTTTGCAGAGTCGTGTCGCTTGCGTTCTGGGCGACGCACCATAAGAGCAAATCTTCAATATGCTCTTCGCCAAGACGCATCGGCTCATTCGGCCATGTGCCGATCTTGGCGGCCAAAGCTTCGGCCTTATCGATTACTGATTGACCGGTGTCCATATGTTGCTTTGAGGAATGAGAGAAGACTGGCCCATGATCACGACACCGCGGTCACCGATGCGCATTTCGCTCCCGCCGCCAGTCACGCCACGGTCATCGGCAGCGGCGAAGGGCGGAGAAATCATCTTTTGCGCCAGCAACTCGCGGTAACGGATCATGCCCGTGTAATCGTTCACCATGCGATCAATGTCGGCTTCAAATGTCTCTTCAGCCTGTTTCATGCCTTCTTCCCAGCCTTGCTTGACGAAGGCTTTCCAGGCGGCTTTTTCTTCTTCCGTTTTCGGAAGCAGAATCGTCGCTGGCGGATCGACAAAGCCCCAATCGCGCTCCAAATACAAACGCCAATCCCGGGCTGCAGTGACGATTCTGGCGATGCGGTTGATACGGTAAATGCGATCGGCCACGGCGGCAGATTGCCCCCCCGAACTAACAATGACGGCGCGCAAGCCTTCAGTGATAACGGGCGGCTCAATCAACAAACCCGACGGAGCGGCAATCAAGAGGCGTTTAAAATTGAACGCCTTTGACATGCTGGTGTCGTATTCAGCCAGACGGCGCTGGATCTCAAATGTTCTATGCGCGAGTCCGCCGCGTGCCCCATATGACAGAGCCGCTTCTTTAATGGCATCGGCACGGATTTGAAGGCCAAGCGTAGCCTTTGCCGTCTCATCGTCTTCTTCAGGCGCAGACTGGTTTTGAAGGTCTTCAAGGATAGGGGGCGGCGGAGATATGGCGTCCTTGTCGAAAATACTGATAGAACCGAACAAGTCTCCGCTTCCGGCCCCGGATCCGGCCTCAGTGACGCCTGCGCTCTGGGCAAAAGCGGGTATGGAATACCAAGCGAGAACCATCGCCAGTACAACCGCGCCCAAGCGGCGTTTCGTTTTCTTACCGGGATTGGTCAGCAGCAGCATACCGCACCTCGACAACACCCTCGTTTTGGTCAACCAACAAATCGGCCCGAGATCCTGATTGCAAGCCGACATCCCGCAGTATGTAAAGGATCGGCTGCTGATAGGCATCGACATTCACGACCAGCGGAATGCCGGGTGTGCGACCGCTCGAGCGAAAACGCATGCCTGCCTTTTCGGCGAGCACGCGGGTAATCTGTTCGATGGGACCCGACCAACGCACCGTTACCGGCTGCATCATCGCGGGAGACGCGCTGGACAAGTCCTTTTGTAGAGGAGGAACGGCAGGATTTTTGTGCTGTTCGATGTTTGCTATTGTATCTAAAGCCTTGGCCGCTTTGTCGGCGGCTTGCGCTAATTTAATCGAAACGATGTCGGGTTGAGTCGCTATGGGCGCCCCGGGTGCTGTTTGCGAATCAGAAAATAACCTGTTCCATTCGCTACATCCAGCCAAGAGCAAAGTTGCGATAGATACCTTGAGTATCGTTTTGCATATTTTCATTTTGCGGTTCCGAATGATTCGCGCTTGTACTCTAATAGCTTACACTCAAATTCTGTTCAATCCTGATGTTTAAGATGGTGTAATGCAAATCCCGTCAGCACTCCCCCCAAAAGCAGCACCACGATGCCTGAAAACCATATTCCACGCGCCATCAGAGATAACGAATGGACGAATAATAATCCAGCGCCAATTCCATATATAATGGTTGCCGGGGGCAGGTTCGCGGCTTTTTTCCCCTGAATGGGGGCGTTCCTTTTTTGTTGTGGTTTCGTTAACTGGTTCGTCAGCTTTGGCGTCAGCGCCTTGTTGACCTTTTGCAGCCATCCCCCCATGATAAAACCCTCATTTCTGCGCATATCGCGCAACTGGTGGATATAACGGGGCGTCGTGTTTGACGAGTCCCTTGCGGTCCATTGCGGCAATGACTTTGTTCGCATAAGGGATGCCCTTGCTGGGAGTTAATGAGTGATAGGCGGCTATAGCTCCCCATAGGCTCCCGGTGCCGTCAAGCTTCTGGCGCAAAATCCATGCCGCCACGTGCACGTTTACGCATCCATTGTCGCGCACCCAGGAGCGAGCTGTCGAAGCATCCACCCGCCAAACGCGCTGAAGCGTCGGAATCCAACGCGTATTGACCTGCATAGGCCCAAGATCGTACGTGCCATTGAAATTCGGCCCCGCTTCCTGGCCAACACGCCCGCCTTCGACATGCATGATGCCAATCATCACCGCAGGCGGAACTTTGTAGGTGTTCGCCGCAAGAATAATACATGCTGCAAAAGCTTGTGCTGTGAGCATCACCATCCCTCGGAATCTAGCTTCGCCGTCTCGGGAACCTCAAGATAGGCGGCCAGCGTCGCCAACATGGCCATTCGCTGATTGAAGGCTTGCCAGACTTCCTGCATCGGAACGATTTGGCCGTGCTCCGCAAAATAGGCTGAGCGTTCTTCGGCGGGCATATAAAGAAGACGGTCGGCCTCGGCAAAGTGGGATTCCATGTAGATCTGCCCCGCAGCTTTCAGCACGTACCAGCAAAGAAGCCGCCATTCCTCGGGCGATGCCCCGGTGGGCGCAAGCGCGCGCGTGACCTGATCGGCTGTTTTGACAAGCTTTTCGGCGACCTCGGCCAAAAGTGCGTGCTCGGCGCGGCCAAACGAATATTGAGCGACGGCACCGACCACAGGGACCATCGCTTCAAGCATCTTGGCGCGGAAGGTCGCTATGGTGTTCGGAATGTTTTCCTGTCCGGGAGGAATTTGCGCTTTGAACTTGCCTTGCAACCCGATGGCAATCGAGGCTATCTGATCGGCCTCTTCTTCGGTTAGCACACGCCCTGCCATTTTATATGACGCACCGACGACCTGAGCGGCAGTTCCGGCCAAAGCCCAGCGGACCCAAGCATCGACCTTATCCTCGCTCGCGCCAATTTGCGACGCCAACTTTTGGCTTAACATGACGGTGCTGTCGATGAGAGGACTAAGCGCTTCGGTATTCAAAAATTCCTGAGAAATCTCGGATTTATTTTGCGCTTCGCTAACGGCTTGAAGCAACGGCAAGCCAAGCTGGCGGAACGCCATAAGCAGCGATTGCATCCGCGACTTGTCGGAATCCTCAGCCATCTTGTCTATCCCTCATAAAACCAAAGTAAGCCACTTCCACATAAGCGTCTTGCGAAAGGGCAAGGCACTATAGAGGCTTTTTCGCTTTTCGTGAAGCCCAAGCCTAATAGTTACATTAAAATGTTAGGAAAAAGTGAATTAGCGGGCGGTATGGTTTCGGACTTGCCACGAACAAAAAGCGGACGGCTTTTGCCGCCCGTTTTTTCGTTCTTATCATTTTCCCTACGGCGAAGAGGAACTAGCGCCGCGAACCTTCGTCGAAGAGTTTTCGATATCTTTCCCGATTGGCGACCGCTCAGGAAGGGCCATGGCCTCGGTCATAATTTGCCGCTCCATCAGCAGGGTTTGCTCAAATCTTTCGACTTCGCCCATCGCTTGGGCAAGTATTAATTCGCGGGTCTGAACCCCAAGCGTATTGAGATAGGCGACATAAACTGGCGAATAGGCCCTATAAGCCAAATCCCGGCGCGCCTGAAGAGCGCTACGGCCATTTGCCTCGCAAGCCTTTAATTGGGATTCTGAAATGATATGCTTGTTATAATCTTCAGTGCATAGTGCATGCTGATGTTCATAAATAATAGCAAAGCTGCCGGAGCTCCCCTTAGGATAAGCCACGCGTTCTTCGAAGAACTGCCAGCAATCGGAGACGATCTTGCTGTCGATCGTTTCACGGTACATAACTTTCGTTACTGTTCCAAGCGTATCGGTCGAACTAGGTACATCTGGGTATGCTTTTAGCGACACGTTCGTACAAAAACTCGCAGCGGCTATAAGATCAACATATTTCGCATGGTCAGCTCGTTTCACCCTTTTGTCGAAACGGTAGTAACCCGGTGCACCATTAAGAGGTTCTTTCATATCTGTCGGCGCAACAAACTGCACCGGATTGAGCAGCGAGTTGAGTTGCCGGTCCTTGCGGACATTGTCGTGGTTGTCCTTGCCACACTTCGGATTTATTGAAAGAACCAACCCGCTTTCAACATCGATCACATTGCCCTTGGCGTTCGTATCGCCCCAGTTTGGATTAAAACCCATATCGCATCTGAAGGCGAACGCGCGGGCCGGATCGTTGGCCATGGTGTCAGGCACCTCCACCCCGTCATTATATATCTTGGTGTCGCTGTAGTGCAGCGGCTTCGCAATGGAGACCGCGCGCGCCACCTGATTGACGAACAGGTTTTGAATGGTGCCATTGTTATCCATGGTCGAATAGATATTTCCATTAATATTTGGCACATAGCTCGTACTGCCCACCCACAACACCGCCCCCGTTGCGGTCCCGCTCGACGTTGTCGTAAGGGCTGTGGGGCCGGTTCCGCTGGAGCCTAAAAGCGCATTTTGAAGCAGAGAGTTGTTGTTGTAAGTTGTCGGATCGAAATATTCTCCAGAAAACATAGGGCCAGTCATCTTCGACGGAATGCCCCCCGCGAGCGAAAGGATATTGAATGTTTTAGAGACTGGGGAGTTATACGCAGCCGGATCAGGCGCATCTAATGCCCCTCCGCTCAAAATAAAGTTTGTATTGTATCCATCAAAATATGGATCTCCAGGAGTTACCCCGGTAATGGCTTTAAGCAGCCGTTCGTCCCACCCGCCATCTTGGCCATTATCAATGGCATCTTCAATAGCAGCTGATATCTCGTTCGCCACTTGTCCTATTCTTTGGACCCACATATCAATGTCCGCGACAAGATCAAGCATCTGGTCTGCCCGCGCCGCTGGAGAAAAAGCGAACATCGACAATAAAACTGTCAATGATAGGACCGACAGCGCGCCACGGTTCTTCTTTTGCATTTAAGCCCCCAGCACCCGATAGACTGAAATAAATGACAGCAAAAACTGACGGCATTCTATCTTTTCCGCGCTTTTGCTGTCAATTAAAGGTAATAGTAACGCCTTAATGGTTTCTCAGTTCTTAATTTTTCGGGCAGTAATGGTCTTGGTGTTTTGCCCTCTTGCCAGAGCAAGGATTGTCAGGTATCTTGACAAAGGATATTGGGGTAGTTGTCCACTCGTTTTGTTTCCTAAGCACACGCAAGGAATTTAATATGGCTGGAGCTATCGATACAATCGGCTCTTCGACGGGAGCGCAATGTGGTGTTGGTGTAGCTCTCACTGCACCTCCATCTGAGAGGACACCCTCAACCCATTCGGGCGGTGATCAGGCAATTCGCAACCCCAAGATCATTCAGGATCCGATGGCCGGGTTTATTACTCAATATGTCAACACATCCAACGGGCAGGTCATGGATCAATCTCCATCCGCTGTGGTTGTCGCCTATTTGAAGCAAGGGCTAACGGCAGATGGTTCGCCCAAGAATCGTTCTACGCAACCGCCCGCAACGGTCTAGTTTTTTCTGTCATTTTCGTCGATCGAGAAGATTGTTCCAGTAGAAACGACGGGAGACGATAGGGCACTTCCCTGCTCGACCATGAATTGCATCTGCTTTGTAAAGCCCAGAGACTTAATTGCATCTTGCAGCGCCTTCAATGTTTCTCGGTCGCTTTGGATCGCATCGATTTGCTGTTTTTTATAGGCATTCAATGCGCGACAGGCGGCGGCCTCTTCGGGCGTCTTGGGCTTGATTTTTTTCTGCTCTGCAAGCCGACGCATCAGGTCGTGGCCCTTTCGCGGCGCCGTGCTGCGCTCAGCCTTCGGCAATGGCAAAGGAACTTTAGATGGAAGATAAGTCATGCGCACCTTAAGGGGCTGGTTTTCTTCCTCGTCGCCTTTTCCGGCATCGGTCGCAGAACTTGCTGGCAGAGATTTCCACTCTCCTTCCGAAAGAGAAACTCCATCGCGCATTTCAAATTCGGTAACTATATTTTTGTCCTCAGTCGATTCGACCTCAACGTTGAATCCTTTGTTTATGCCCGGCAATAGCGGCGTGCGAAAACTGTCATCAGGGTATTCTTGGGACACTGCGGAGTCGGGGTTGGACGCGGTCGGAGCTGAAGTTTCTTTGGACGGCAGGGGTGCAGGATTGCGCGCTTCGCGAGCGTCGTAACCTTCGGGAGATTTCCATTGGCTATCGTCAATAGCAAACGGCTCTTTCGCCGTGGCCACAGCATCGGCGACCGACACCAGCGCTCCAGCAAGCGCAAGACACGACAAGCATTTAGCTGCAAAAATCGAGCGCATGTCTCCCTGCCCCAAAAGCGCTTTTGGCACATTTTAAGTCTACGGCAATATCGCTAATAAAGTCTGAAGCTTCTTAGCTAACGGCTTTTTTAAGAACCGCGCCAAGGCGTTCGCTAAACGCCACGGGATCGCTGAGCGTGTCGCCATCCAGAAGCCGCGCTTGGTCGAACAATATCCATGCGATGTCTTTAAGGCTTTCCGCAGCCCCGGGCTCTTTCGCGCGGCGAGCCATCTGTTCGATCAGCGGATGGGCAGGATTGATCTCGAGGATGCGCTTGCTTGGTGTGCGGATCTGGTTGTGCTGTTTCAGAAAACGCTCAAGATTGATGTCTATGTCTCCCTCGTCCGCTGTGAGGCAAACGGGGCTGGACGTAAGGCGTTCGGAAGTGCGGACATCCTTGACGGCGTCGCCCAAGGCCAGTTTCAACAGTGCGATAAGCTCGGATGAAGCTTCAGGCGGGGATTTTTCTTTTTTATCCTGTTGGCTTTTTTCCTCCGATACTTTGCCTAAATCTTCGCCGGAACGCGTAACCGACTTGAAGGCTTTACCTTGGTATTCGCCCATCGCGCCGGGCCAGAAATCATCGACAGTTTCCGTCAGAAGCAGCACCTCGACGCCTTTAGATTTGAAGCCTTCGAGATGCGGGTTGCGCTGAAGCTTTTCAACGCTTTCGCCGCAGATGTAGAAAATCGACGTTTGGCCTTCCTTCATGCGCTTAATGTAATCGGACAGGGAGACCCAGCCATCGGAAGCCGTAGAGCGGCAGCGCACGAGTTCGGCGATTTCCGCACGGTGTTCAATGTCTTCGTAGATTCCTTCCTTCAGGACCGCGCCGAAGTTTTCCCAGACTTTTGCGTAGTCCTCAGGCTTATCGGCAGCGAACTTCTTGAGATCCGAAAGGACCTTCTTTGTGACGCCATGGCGAATCTTAGCGACCACTGGATTGTTTTGAAGCATTTCGCGGCTGACGTTAAGCGGAAGGTCTTCGCTGTCCACAACGCCACGCAGGAAGCGCAACCACGGCGGAATCAGCCCCTCGGCCTGATCTGTGACAAAAACCCTTTTTACATACAGTTTGACGCCATGCGCGCGCTTGGGGTCAAAGAGATCGAAGGGGCGCATGCCCGGGATGAACAGGAGCCCCGAATACTCGATGCGGCCTTCGGCGCGCCAGTGCATGATAAGAGCAGCATCGTCATAAGCATGCGCGACGTGATGGTAAAATTCCTTGTACTGTTCCGAAGTGATTTCGTTTTTGGGGCGCAACCACAGGGCTCCGGCGCGGTTGGCAGGTTTTTCCTCATTGTTAAGGATAACAGGGATCGCGATGTGGTCAGAGTATTTCGCAATGATTGTACGGAGGCGGTCGAGGGTCGTGAATTCGTCCTCGCCCTGCTTAAGATAAACCACGACATCGGTTCCTCTCGCGGGCTTTGCAGCCTCTTCGACGGTGAAGTCGCCCTTGCCATCGGATTCCCACGTCCAGCTTTCTTCGGCTCCCGCCTTGCGGGAAGTGACCTCGACCGCCTCGGCAACCATGAACGCCGCATAAAAGCCTACGCCAAACTGGCCAATTTGGGTGACATCGGCTTTCTTCTCCTTGAGATGCTCCAGAAATGCCGAGGTGCCCGAGCGCGCAATAGTGCCGAGATTCTCAACTAACTCATCGCGCGTCATGCCAATGCCGTTATCCGAAACAGTAATGGTGCGCGCTTTTTGGTCGAGCGTAACGTTAATTTTAAATTCTGGATCGCCGTTCAGAAGTTCGGGCTGGGTCACCGCCTCGTAACGCAACTTATCGCATGCATCAGAAGCGTTGGAAATAAGTTCCCGCAAAAACACCTCTTTATCGCTATAAAGCGAGTGGACAACGATATCCAGCAAATGGCTGACTTCGGCCTTGAAATGCATTTGTTCGGCTGACATGGGTTGTCCTTAAGCTTATAAGATGGAAACCGGAAAAATATGGAGGTTAACATTCATTTTGCAAGATGCAATTTGGTATTTATTTGGGGAAATAGACAGGCTATACCGTCGGTCCTTGAACCCCGTTTGTTTAAGCTGGATGGTTCAGCAGCGGCATGGGTTTGAAGACAGCGATTATTAAGCGCCAGGAAGCATAGGTAAGCGACGCTTGCTTAACTTGGGGCAGGAAAGATCGTTGGAAATCAGAATTTGCGGAAGGGTGGCCGAGTGCCCGCGAGCGTAGGCGAGCATCCCTTGCTTCAACCACGAGGCAGAAAAGGCTATTACAATTAGAGTTACGGAAGGGTGGCCGAGTGGTTGAAGGCGCTCGCCTGGAAAGCGGGTATACGGTCATAAGCCGTATCGTGGGTTCGAATCCCATCCCTTCCGCCAGTTTTAAGTCCGAGAGTTTCTATAGAAGTCTTGTTTAAGTGTTATTTAAGGCTATGTTCTTCAATTTTGACGTCCGAGGACATCTTAAGAAATTTATTGAAATCTACTCACGAAAAGCGTATATTTCTGAGTAGATTTTTGGAACGAGACTTTCGATGTCTCTCACCGTTTTAGAGATCGAACACCTCAAGCCGAGGGCCAAAATATACCGTGTGGCCGGCTCAGAGGGGCTTTGCCTTGAGATAGCACCAACTGGCAGCAAGCTGTGGCGGCTCCGCTATACCTTCAATGGCAAGCCGCAGATGATGTCTCTGGGCAAGTTTCCGAAGGTCTCTTTGGAACAAGCCCGCAAGAAACGCGACGAGACAAAGGCTCTGGTTGAGGCCGGAAAGCATCCTGCCCGCGAAAGAAAAGCCGAAAAGCTGCGCCGAATGGTTGAGGGCCAAAACACATTCGAAAAAATTGCCCGGCATATGCTCGAACTCAGGGCCGGGCGGCTCAATGCCAAGTACCACACGCAATGCCTTTCGCGCCTTGAAGCGCTTGTTTTTCCGATGATAGGCGCGCTGCCGATAACGGAGATCACCATCCCCGACGTGGCGCGGGTGGTTGAGAAGATCGGCGAACGCGGCACGATTGAGACCGCCAAGCGTATGAAACAGCTTATCAGCCAGACTTTCCGATATGCAGCGCAGCGCGGCCAGTGCCAATTCAATCCGGCGGCGGATATGCGCGATTTACTGCCCGCCGCCGAGCAAAAACATCATTCCTGTATTCACCCCCGCGAACTTCCGCAGCTCCTGCTGGACATGCGCGAATGCAAAAATGCGACATTCCTGACAAGGGCGGCTATGCAACTGCTGGCGCTGACTTTCGTTCGCACCGGCGAACTTATTGGCGCTCAGTGGACGGAAATAGACTTCGACAGGGCCGAATGGAACATTCCCGCCGAACGCATGAAAATGGGCCGTCCTCATGTCGTGCCCCTTTCACGCCAAGCCTTGAACATATTGAAAGAGCTACACGCCCAAACAGGAACGAAAGAGCATATTTTCCACGCCCAGCGGGGAAGCCTAAAGCATATCAGCAACGGCGCTGTTCTCGTCGCGTTGCGCCGCATGGGCTACCACGGACGCATGACGGGCCACGGCTTCCGCGCCCTGGCCTCGACGATCCTGAACGAGCAGGGATACAAGCCGGATGTTATCGAAAGGCAACTGGCGCACGAAAGCGACGACAAAATCCGCTCGGCCTATAACCGCGCCGAATACTTGCTCGAACGGAAAAAGATGATGCAGGATTACGCTGACTACTTGGACAGCGTTCTTGTGGACGCCGAAAAGAAAGTCGTGAAAGGCAATTTTTCAAAATCCGGCGAAGCCCGAAAGTAACATCGCTACACGAATAGCGCCTCGACCTTTAGGGACGCCAGAGTGTGGTGGCACCACACTCTCAACTTGCGCGCAGCGCTTTTGGCAATAGTCGATGCCGATAGGTCAGAGGCGGCGCGGCGGGACCGCAAGAGTCCAAAGCCGCGCCGCCTCTGATAAGGAACATTCTTGTCCGCCGCTCGTCCGATTGATCGCCGCAGAAATTTTTGCGAGCATGCGCCCTGAATTTGTTTTGCCGCTTTCCACCTATAACCCTACGGTTGGTGTCGTTTTTTGTCTTTGTTTGTAATGCTCCTACCGCACGGTGAGAAATCAACGAGTTGCAGCGAATAGCCTCCATGAATGAGTAGCATGCACATGAAAAACTCAAAAAAGGACGTGCAGACCAAACACTTAGCGCGTTCATGTGAATGTGCTTTATCTTGCCTTCCGCCCCTCACTTTCCCAGGTATCCTCTCCGATTTCCATTGCCGTCCAAGACCGCCTACATGCAAAAGACTGAAGATGGCGACATCCAGCCCGCTGACACCGAAACAGACAAAAAATCTGTCATAAAAGGATCGATGATACGTTAATGGCAATTTCTCTGCACATTAACTATGATTGATTTCGCCGCTCTGAGAATAGTTTCTAAAAGTATTCATATGACTTTCTCCTCATGAAAATTTCGGATACAATCCAATGGGTTTTAGAATTATAATTCGAACATATTTTTGAAGAGGTTTTTGCTATGAGATCGCCAGATGCTTCGTCCCGACCGTCCGCTTGGGACTTAGTGAAGATGAATTTATTTTGTGATGTGTCGCTCGCAGCAATCTCTGGTGCCGCTTTTGGCGGTGCAGCAGTTGCTTGGTCTGCCGGGAAGCCAATACTCGCTGGTTTTTTGACAGCTGCGGGAATTGCTACCGGTTGGATTAGCGACCGAGAACACACAAATGCTCGCAAAGAACTTGAAACAATTCCCGTTTGCCCCAGCTGCTGCTCTCGTTATTCCGCTGAAGCGCTCTGTACGTAGCCCAAATACTAGGCCAGGTTACAGCGCGAGCGATGCTATTTTCCAATACGCACGCGTTCCCTCCGACACGTGATAGCTGACAACAAGAGAACAGGCCCGTCGGCCATACATTTGCACCCGCTGATCCGCTCGGATAAAAAAGGGCTTCCAACGCTGTCCAACTGAAGCCAATCACTTTCCGAATAGAATTCCGCATATATTTTTCGGCGCAAATCCACGATTGCAGGACATTCAAACAGATGCCAAGGTTTTCCATCAGGCATCCCTCCGCCACGCTTTTTACAATTACAACTCATATATGATTTTGGGATGCGATGAAAAGTCGCAATAGCTTCAACACGTTCTATGAAAAGCTGTTGACCTCGATTTCTTCGATCCCGTCCCATGGGATTGCGATATAGGCCAAAAACTCTCTAAAAGTTATGGTAGCTGTTGACTCGGTACGGCACTTTTAAGTCAACAGGTTAGGTGTTGTGGTTGTATTTCGTGTGGCAGGCAGAGGTTATCTAGAACCCTTAAGAAATCGCACTTAGATATAACTGGTGTGGTCTCTACATAAAAAAGATCCCCCTCACACACGAAGGGAAGCAAGAAATGGACAAAACAAACATTCATATTTCGCAGCGGACAAACGGGACATTTTTCCTTATCGGCGCATTCTTCTACAAGTTTTCCCAACTTGAGTTTATGATCAGACAGGAGCTGTCTACTGCCTTAAATTTGGAGCAGAAAATTTCTGATATTGTCATTGGTTCTTATGATTTCTCCCTGCTTTGCAAAATTGCAAAAGAACTCCTTTCACAAAAAACGCATCAAAGAAGGAAAGTATCGCCTGCTTTTTCAATGAATGTTTATCACTTGGAGAAAACCGCAATCGAATTGCACATTCTTTGTGGATGATAGGAGATGAAACAATATCAAGCAGGCATATATCTCGAAAGAAATTAAGACCAATTTACCAGAAGGAAAGGCTTGAGGATCTGCAGCACCTTACGGAAAAAGCTCATAACTTGATGATTCAGCTCTTCATGATTCTCAATGAGGATATCGCGGCAGAGTTAAATAAAAAGAATGCCGAGATTGTTGGTTTTTCGGTTTGCTTTGATGACAAAGAAGAAACTCAATCCCCTATATGGAAAGCTAGACTAACGGCGCCCCTTTGATCCCCCAAAAGCCCCTCAAGAATGTCGAAGAGCTACCTCGACATCGTTAAATCGCGTAATTACCGCCCCAATAGCTCATTCAACCTCTTCTCTCGTTGTCATAACAAGTCCTTTGGTAAATCCGGCCCCCCCTGTGCCACTTAAGTGTTTGTAGAAAGGCCTTTCTTGGAGAAACAAAAGCCCTATGATGTGAAGGCATAACAGAGTCGAGCCATGGCACAAGATCTATCCACGACGTTGCTCTCCTTGCTGATCCTTTGTAAAGGCAACATCTCGCGCGGCTTTTTCCTGTCAAACCGCCGCTTTGGTGATGAGGCAAAAGCACGGCGCTTCTCAACGCAAAAACTTCGTTAACCTGACTTTTGTGCCGTGGGGCATATTCCGCTCCCGATAGACTCCCCCGGCCAATTTGTGTTAGCGTCCGTCGCACTTAACAAAGCAGTCGATTCGGATGCCTCCTTACCGTTTTCTCAAAGCAGTAACGCCTCTTACGTTATGTATCGCGCTCGCCGCGTGCGGAACAAGCCGCACGCCTACAGGAGGAGGTGGTGGCGGCTATTATAAAGTGGGCCAGCCTTATCAAATAAACAATCGGTGGTATTATCCAAAGGAAGACTACAACTATGACGAATCGGGCATCGCCTCTTGGTATGGGGCTGATTTCCACGAGCAAATGACCGCGAACGGCGAAATCTACAACAAGGATGAGCTGACCGCCGCGCACAAAACCCTGCCTCTCCCCAGCCTCGCGCGCGTGACAAATCTTGAAAATGGGAAATCCATCGTTGTCCGCATTAATGACCGCGGCCCGTTCTCTGGCGCGCGGATCATTGATGTATCGCAACGCGCAGCGAACCTTTTGGGATTTGAGAACGCAGGCACGGCCAAAGTCCGCGTTCAAGTTCTTGCCGATGAAAGCAAAGCTATTGCCGATGCCATGCGCCGCTATGGCACGCCCCTTGAGACACCCGAAACGCCGCCCGTACAATTGGCCTCCGCCGAAACCTCGGCGACGCCGTCTTTGGTCGCAGCCCCAGTGGAAACGCAAACGCTCAAGCCGATGCGGTCAACGGAAGAAACACGCCGCCAACTTATACAGACGAAGCCTCTTCCTTACGCCGTCCAGTTGCCCGTCACCGGAAAGACCCAGATTTATGTGCAGGCAGGCGCTTTTTCAGTTCCCGAAAATGCCCAGCGCCTTCAGCAAAAGCTTTCAAAATACGGCGCGGCGTCCGTTTCGACAGCTCTTGTAAACGGCATGAAATTTTACCGCGTTCGGCTAGGCCCTATTGCCGATGTTCCGCAAGCCGACGCATTGTTGTCTAAAATGAAAACGGCTGGGATCAGCGGTGCCCGGACGGTTGTGGACTGACTTGGAGGAAAAATTGAAGCTTCGGCTTGTTGCTGCATGTGCATTGTATTTTCTCGGAATCCCCGTTGCCCGCGCGCAAAGCGCACTGGACGTCGAGGCCAAGCAAGCCATTTTGATTGACGCCGCTACCGGAACGGTTCTTTACGAAAAAGACGCCAACACGGAGATGCCGACTTCGTCGATGAGCAAGATCATGACGATGTACGTCGTTTTCGACGCGCTCCGGAATGGCAAGATCACTATGGAAGACGCGCTTCCAGTCAGCGAAAAAGCGTGGAAGCAGGAGGGCTCGCGCATGTTCGTCAACACGGGCGACCGGGTCAAAGTCGAAGACCTCGTCCGGGGCGTCATTGTCCAATCCGGCAACGATGCAGCCGTGGTCTTGGCCGAAGGGCTGGCCTCGGGCTCAGAATCCGCCTTCGCCGATATGATGAACGTCGAAGCGAAGAAGCTGGGCATGAACAACAGCCATTTCATGAACGCCACGGGGCTTCCCGATCCGCAGCACTACTCAACAGCGCACGACCTCGCGGTCCTTGCAATGGCAATCCAGCGCGACTTTCCCGAGTATTATCATTATTTCTCCGAGACCACCTTCAAGTACAACAACATCGAACAGGGCAATCGCAATCCCCTGCTCTACCGCAACATGAACGTGGATGGCCTTAAAACGGGTCACACCGAAATCGGCGGCTTTGGCCTTACGGCTTCATGCGTGCGCGACGGGCGGCGCATGATTCTTGTCCTTAATGGCATGAAGGATATGCAAGCCCGCGCGGACGAATCGGCCAAGGTCATCGACTATGGCTATCGCGAATTCGGCCTTTATCCCGTTGTCAAGGAAGGCGACGTCCTTGCGAACCCTGCGGTGTGGCTCGGCCAAGCCTCGAACGTCCAAATCGTCGCCTCTCAAAACGCCGTCGTCACGCTTCCCCGCGCGGCAAGGAGCGGCCTGAAAGCGACGGTCACCTTTAACCAGCCGATCCCGGCCCCGGTGAAAAAAGGCGACGCCGTCGGCAAGCTTGTCATCGTCGCACCGGGAATGGAAACGAAGACGGTCCCACTTGTGGCGCAAAGCGACGTCGAGGAAATCGGCTTTTTCTCGCGTGTTTTCCAACGGCTTGGCCTGCTGATTTCCGGAAAGGCGTAGCGCGCATGAGCCGCGGGAAGTTCATAACGCTGGAAGGCGGAGAAGGCGCGGGAAAATCGACTCAAACCACGCTGCTCGCGAACTTCCTCCGCAACGAAGGGCTTGACGTGGTGCAGACCCGCGAAGTCGGCGGCGCACCGTCGGCGGAGGTTCTGCGGGACGTCTGGCTTGACAAAAAGGAAGGCTACTGGGACCCGATCACCGAGATATTCCTTATCATGGCGGCCCGGCGCGAGCACCTTGTCAAAACGGTTTTCCCCGCGCTTGCGCGAGGCGCATGGGTTGTCTCTGACCGCTTTGTGGATTCGACACGCGCCTATCAGGGGATCGGCCTTGGCCTTGGACTCGATAAGGTGGACAAAAGCTATGATCTCATTGCCCCCGGCTTTGAGCCCGACTTGACGCTTCTTCTCGATCTCCCCGTGAATGTCGGCCTCGCGCGCATGGCGAGCCGGGGCGGACATGACGACCGCTACCAGCAGAAGAAAAGCGACTTCCACGAAAAGCTTCGCGAGGCTTATTTAACGCTCGCAAGGAAATATGACTCTCGCTTCCGCATCATCGACGCCTCAATGGGCCAGAGCGCAGTAACGGCGGCTCTTGAAAACGCCGTTCGCGAGCGCTTCAGGCTATGACCGAAGTGCCGCTTCACTTTGTCGGCCACGCCGCTGCGCTTCGCGAAGTCCATGACGCGTTTGCCTCGGGCCGCATGCCGCACGCATGGCTTATCGCGGGGATCGAAGGCATTGGCAAAGCAACTTTGGCCAAGCATATTGCCGAATATGTCCTCTCGAACGGCGAAGGCGAGCTTGGCAAGTCAGATCCCACAAGCCCCACGACGCGGCTTGTGGATGCCGACGCGCACCCGGACCTTCTCATCATTCGCCGAACAAGAGACGAAAAAACAGGTCTCCTTGCGAACATCATCCCGGTCGAAGAGGTCTCGAAAGTTGCGCCATTCTTCCACAAGACCGCCGCGCACTCCGGCTGGCGCGTGGTCATCGTTGACGAAGCGCACACGCTCAACCGCCACGGCCAAAACGCGATCCTCAAGATCGTTGAAGAGCCTCCGCCCCAAGCCCTGATTATTTTAACGGCCACAACGCCGGGAATCCTTCTCCCCACGATTCGCTCGCGCACCCGCCTTCTCGAACTCGCGCCTCTGGCCATGGATGAAATGCGCACGCTTCTGCGCGCCACGGCTCCGGCTGCCTCGCAAGAGGACATTATGGCGGTGATAGATCTTTCAGGCGGCAGCATCGGCTTTGCGCTTAAGATCCTGCGCAGCGGAACCCTGCCCCTTTACCGTGAAATGCTCGCGATGCTTGACGCGATGCCGCAGCTCGATACGGCAAGCCTCCACAAGCTCGCCGATAAGATCGCCAAAAAAGCCGACTCCGAAGCCTTTGAAGCCCTTAGCGCCCTTTTGATCGAGCGCCTGCGCCAAGCCGCGCACAACGAAGCGAACCGCCACCCCCAAGGCCGCGTGAATACCGCAATGCAAATTTGGGAGAAAACAAAAGCCACCTTCGCCATGGCCGACTCCGCAGCGCTGGACCGCAAACTCGCCTTCATCGCGGCCATGACGGACATCCGCGCAGCGATGCAAGCCCCCCACTAACGCCCATAGCCCAAATCGATCCGTTAAAAACCTGGGTGATGCCCAGCACCGAAGGACTTGCCGTTTGCCGGAACGCAAAGCTTTCCCGCCATCTGGATTTCAGCCTTGAGATTGACATCGGCACAGTCGCCCTTGGCTATGTAGTTTCCGGGATTGGCCGGATCAATCTTTGAAAATTCGAAAAAAACCAATTCCCGCGCATCGCGGTTTCCTTGCCAATTTTCCCTGTCTACTCCGGCGAAAGGGAAAAGGTCCGTCAAAACGGCCATTTTGTTCTTTCCGCTTTGGGTATTGCGCATTGTCATCAAGGCGCGCGTCGGCAAAAGCCCAAAAAGATTGACGCTTCCCGCCTGTTGATATTCGGGGAATTTTTCCAGATTCTGAAAGTTCTGTTTGGTGTTTTTCGAAGCCCCTTCAAATTGGACGCGATTCTCCGGAACCCCGTGTTTCTTGAGATACTCGGGCAAACAACGTTCCACCCATTCCTTTTCTGTCTCCCCTGGCTTCGGCATTTGGTCTTTCGTGTAAACGCCGTCAAAAAACTTTTTAAAAACCGCTGTTTCCGGAAGATCGCGCACCACCGCGCCGCCCGAGAAAATGAGGAAACCAACCTGTCCTTTTTCAACAGCCTCAACAGCCTTCCAAGACAAAGCGAGGCTTGCGATCCCCGCGCCAAGAATGACGCCAACATCGGCGGTTGTATTTTGGGGAAACAACGGAAACATAACGTCCGTCATGACGCCAACGCTCGCCTTTTCAAAGGAATATCCCCCGATTGAATACATAAGCATCTCCGGCAAATTGCGGATCAATCAACTTCCTTGTATTGCCCCGCCTCGAACCCTGGCGCATTGGCGATAAACAGCTCCATCTCGCCTTCCCACGCGAACTTCTCGTTGACGCCAATAAAAATCATATCCCCATGCTTCTGCCTTTCGGCTTCTTTAACGACGACCATCGCTAAACCTCAAACACGTGCTTCTTCGACGCGAAGAAATTGAAGAACATTCCCGCCGCAGTCCCCGCAAGCAGCCCCAGCACCGGAAAATCGTGAACCAGCGGCACGAATGTCACCAGAAAGCTGTACGTCCCCCGGTTAAACGAAAGCCCCACCGCGCAAACAAGCGCGAACTTTGAAAACTGCTTGCATACAGGCATCGGCTTGGCATCCTTGAACGTGTAGGTCCTGTTCCCGATCCACGTGGCCGTCACCGCGAAGGGAAACGAAAACAGCCCCGCCGCAACGCGCCCGAGCCCTAAGAGATCGATGCCGACATGCAGCATCGCCCAATCGACGATAAAGCCGACGAACCCGACAATGCCGAACCTGAAGAACTGCCAAAAGGTCCCGCGTCCCCGCGCCCAAAGATCGTTAATCACCTGCATGTCAGTCGGCTTCGGCCTGAGGCCCCGGAATATTGAGATACCGCATGCGCTTCATCTCGCGCCGCCCTCGCGTGACGGTATCGAGAATCAGCCCGCACGTCAGGGATAGCGCGGCGGTAATCATTAGCCCCATCGAGAATACCGCTGTCGGCAGTCGAGGCACCAGCCCCGTCTCGACATAGGTGACGAAGATGGGAATAATCAGCGCGGTCGCCACAAAAGCGAAGAGAAGCCCAAGCAGCGAAAAAAACTGCATCGGCCTTTCTTCCTTCACGAGCACGAGGATCGTCCACAAAATCCTGAAACCGTCCTTAAAGGTACTGAGCTTGCTGACCGATCCTTCGGGCCGATCCTTGTAAGGCGTCTCGACTTCGGCAGTGGGCATCCTAAGTTCGAGCGCATGAACGGTAAGCTCCGTCTCGGTCTCAAACCCCGCCGCCAGCGCCGGAAAGCTTTTCACGAACCTTCGCGACATCACCCGATAACCCGAGAGCATGTCCGAGAATCGGCTCCCGAAAATCTTCGAAACCATGCTCGTCAAAAGCCAGTTTCCAAACCGATGTCCCGGCCTGTAAGCCTTCTCGATGTTGGTCCGCCGCGCCCCGTTGACCATGTCGAGCGACTCCCGGCACAATCTCTCGACCATCTTCGGAGCGGAAGGCGCGTCATAGGTCGCATCGCCGTCAACTAGCACGTAAACGTCGGCCTCGACGTCGGCAAACATCCGCCGCACGACATTGCCCTTGCCCTGCAAAGGCTCGGTCCGCACAACGGCCCCGGACTCGCGCGCAACTTCGACAGTCCTGTCGCGAGAGTTGTTATCGTAAACATAAACGGTAGCCCCCGGCAGCGCTTTCTGGAAATCGCTCACGACCTTCGCGACCGCCGTTTCTTCGTTATAGCACGGCACCAGCACAGCAATTTTTTTCATGACTAACCTGTTACTTGGGAACGACAGGACACAGGCTCAAAGAACTATCATCAAAAAGCAGGTCCGTCACGCTCTGACATTTGTCTGGCACGACTTTAAGGCCAAAAAACGACACGGCGTCGGCAGCGGCCTTTTTCTGCCATGTCGGAATCAAAATCATAAACCGTCCACCATCTTTAAGATGCGCCTCAACGCGCGCGCGGATCAATTCATTGATCCCTTTGTCCTGCTCAGGGCTCGAAAAGTTGCTTTGAATCCGCACAAATTTGATCTCCGGAGGAAACAATGGAACGAGGTGCGAATAAGGCTCCATTCCCGCCATGAGAATCATCAGGTTGGACGTGTCGCCCAAAGGCGGAATAGTGGCCTCAACAAACCTGTCGAGCCACGCCGCGCGCCTGTGCCAATTTCCGGGCTGAACCGAAGCCGCCACGACAATCAGGATCGCCCCGGCGACAAGCGCCCGCGTCGCGTTCCGAAACGGCAGCATACCGACCGACAGCACGATCAAAAGCGGCGCGATCATCTCGATCGGCACAGCGTACCTGTATATTGAGAACATAACGAGCCAAACGACATAAGCCATCGAAAACGCCGCCAGCAGATAGCGCGCAGGATACGGAAAGGCCAAAGCTTCCCGCGCAGCCTTTTTCCTCCAGAACAGCATCCTCACCGCGATGCACAAAGGCAGAAGAACGTAAAGGATCGTAAGCCGCCAGTCGCGCCATTCGATTTCGCCCACGCGAAAGGGGCTTTTCGCAATAAGGAAGGGCATATCGAAATACTCGACAAAACTGTGCGGCGTATACTGGGTATCGCGCGCGCTTGTCAGCGGCGCGAGCGGAGAATGAAAGATGTTGTTGAAATAGGGAAATAGCGGACTTCCAAAATGCGTTTGAAGGAAATACGCCCAATGCCCCAGCGTTATCGTGCAACCCGCGAGCACCCCCACCCCAAACGCAAAGCCAAGCCAAAACCCGCGCCGCCACGTCCTTCCCACGAACAGCAGTCCGCCCGTCAACCCTACGGCATAAACGACGGAGGGCAATTTCAGCCCCACCATCATCCCCGCCGGTATTCCGAATACAAGCGCCAGCGCGAATGCCTTGTGCGCATTTATGGAAACAAGCCTGTCCAAATGCCTCACAATCAGCGCCGCTGAAGCAAAAATGCCGAGGCTTGTGATATTGTCGCCGAAGGTCGTTCCAATCTGAGCAATTCCGCCGCCGCCAAGCATTCCTAGCAACGCAAGCGCCGCGCACACGGCTACCTTCCGCATGGCCCCCGGAATGACCAGTACGGCGTGCGCGACCATGAACAGGAGAACAAAATTTAGACCCTGAACAGCCCCCTGCGCGAACCCCGCAACCATGGCAGGCGCATGGGTCGCAAGCAGATAAAACGGAACGTCCATCAGCGGATTATAGAAATACGGCGTCTGCGAGGGCAAAAGATCGACCGCATGCCGGTCGTTCAGGAACGCATAGGCGTTATAGTAATGGTAATTTCGCAGGTCCCAATTCGCATCCTGCCCCAAAGCAAGCGCCAGAAACCCAAACGCGAAAGGCGCAAAAACAAGCAGCGCCAAGGCAAGCTGTCTCGCCTTCTGCCCTTTTTCTGGCAAAAACCGAGGCGACTGAAAAGCGGTCGGAACGAGATGCGGAAAAAAACTCAGGAAGGACGCAAGGCCCTTTCCGCAAAACAAAGAAGCCATCTATTTCCCTTGAACTCCGGGACCGGCCCCCGCTATAAGCTCGCCGCCGTCCATGGAGGACGTATTTGCTGAGGAATCAACCGTTGCGTTTGCGCCCTGCTGAACGGCTCCTGCGGAAGGCATAATTGCCCCACCTGCGGGAACGATGTACTTCGCCATATGTCCGTGGATGCTCGACTGCAAATTCTTGGAAAGATCCTTCATCATGCCATTAAGCAAAGTCATGTAGGCTTCCTGCTTTTCACCCTCCGTCGGATCCTCGGGCAACGTCACGCCGCGCGAAGCCGCTGCCTCGGCGACAGCAAAGCCGCCTTGCCCGTTGGTCTCGATCGACACTTCGGCACGACCAACATATTTTGTGGCCTGCTGGCGCGTAAACCAACTGTCGATGCCATCTTTGAGTGGCATGGGCTGGGCGACAAGCGAGGCCTTCTTGATAAGAATAATGGCCTGCCCGTCCTGCCCCTGGGCCTGCAAATGATCGATGGCCCATTGCTTGATCGCCTCAGAAATAGTCGGCGAAAACTGGTTTGTTTTGTAGGGCGAATTCATGGGCATCGAGCCGCTACGGTCGGCAAGACTGATCTTTCTGACATCCAGGGCGATCTTCGGCGAGGAGTCCTGTTCCAAAGATACGGGGGGCGGGTTCGGGTCGGAAGAACAGGCGCTTAGGGCCAAAATCAGACCGAGTATGGCAGACGTTTTTTTCATAAAGATGCTCCAAGAAGAATCGTCGCCATAAGGTAAATCAGAATTGGAGAAGATTAAACATGAATCCGACCTGCCCCTTTGTTTTCCATCAAAGTCGCACACTTCTTAACATTTTCACTTGAACAGAAGCAACCAGAGCGGGAATCACTATTTGCCGCTAAAAATCACTCATTAAGCCATTGCATCAAATTTAAAACCTGCCTATAGAAAATGTTTGGGATTAGGCTTTTTGACAAGGTTTTCTTAACCAAACACGAACGGTTTTTTAAGGCGAATCTGGTAAACAACATACGATCTTTTGCCCTTTAGGCCATTAAATGTATATCGGAATTGATCTTGGCACGTCCAACAGCTCCATCGCGGGAATTATCGACGGCATGGTTCGCGTTTTCCGGCCTGCCGATGGCGGTGAGGTGTTGCCGTCAATTATCTACTTCGACAAACGAGGCCATCGCCTTTATGGGCGCCGCGCACACGATCAGGCATTGGTAACGCCCGAAAACGTGGCGGCGGGCTTCAAGCGGCTCATGGGCACCTCGACTCCCATCGAGATCAAGGGCGTCGAGCTCACGCTTACCCCCGAAGAATGCTCGGCTGAAATCATCCGCCAGCTCATGGGCGAAGCCGCCACCGAGACCAATGGCGAAAAAATTACAGGCGCGGTCGTCACAATCCCTGCCTCTTTTAACCAGATGCAAACTGAAGCGACTTTGCGCGCCGCCAAGATGGCTGGTCTGGATCGCGTCGATTTGCTTCAGGAACCCATTGCCGCCGCGCTCGCCGCCATGCAGGGCTCAAAGCGCTCGGGCCGTTTTCTCATCTATGATCTGGGCGGCGGCACTTTCGACGTCGCGTTGGCTCAAGCCATTGAAGGCGAAGTGAAAATTCTCGCCCATCAAGGCATCAATATGCTGGGAGGGCGTGATTTTGACCGCATGATCGTCAATGAAGTCGTGCGCCCGTGGCTCGCTTCGACGTTCGACCTCCCCGAGAACTTCCAGCGCGATCCGGCTTACCGCCGTTTAATCCGCATCGCGACGCTCGCGGCTGAAAAAGCGAAGATCGACCTGTCCTCACAAGAGGAAGCGTCCATTCTGGCCTCGGACGAAGAGCTGCGCATGACCGACCAGAACGAAATGGAAATGTATCTGGACGTTCCGTTCCAGCGCACGCGGTTCGAGGAAATGATCCGCCCGTCGATCATGCGCACCATCGATCTTGTCCGCACCATTTTGAGCGAAAACAACACGAGCAACGACGAAATCGACCGCATCGTCTTCATAGGCGGCCCGAGCCGCATCCCTCTGGTTCGCCAGTTGGTTCCTGCCGAACTTGGCATCGCTGCAGACCTGAATATCGACCCCATGACTGCCGTGGCCATCGGCGCGGCCTACTATTGCGAAGGCCGCCAGTGGAATGCCTCGAACGTTAGCGAGCCTAAGCCCACGCAGGCCGAAGCGAAGGTTCCGGAAGAGCCCCGCGTCACCTATTCATACACGGCGCGCACGCCGAACGACAAGACGGTCGTTACCGTTCATGTAACGGGAAACGTTTCCGAAGACCGGCAGGTAAAGCTTGCCACGGACAAGTGGGACTCGG
>JAQVZU010000108.1 GCA_028708035.1 Alphaproteobacteria bacterium | reverse complement strand
GCCGCGCCTTCGGCCTCCGCGACGAGGAATATCTCAAACTCAAAATCCTGACAATGAGCTTGCCGGAACTGTAAAAATCCCCAAAATTACCAAAATTCACCCACCAACTCTGCAAAAGAGCCAATTTCCTGAACCACTCCCAAGCCCTCCTCGGACAAATTCGGGACCACGGGCTTCTTTCTTTCAAGCAGATCGACCCATGCGGCATGGACCTCTTTTTGAATATTGCGGATATGCTTGGGGTTATCTTCGATTAGGGTAATTTCCTTCGGAAGCGTTAGAGTCTCTACCGCGTACTGCGCCAAGAACTCTCCCTTGTTGCCGTGCTTCAGCCCGTGCTCTTCTTCGTATTTCAGCCGTTCGGGGCTTTCGCTTGCATAGATATGGTCGAGATATTGAGGGTAAAGACCATCCTTGATCGTTATATCCTCGATAACACGGTGATCTCCGTTTGAAAGAATGAAATTTTCGGACCCGCATTTTACTTTCGAGTATTCCACAATTGGAGGAAGAAACGGGAAAAGCGTCAGATCGTACCGCTCGACCATCTCGACATAGATTTCCCTGCGGCGGGTTAAAAGGTCTTCGACGCTTGGCGCAAGATTGTACTTTTTCTTAAAATTCTCGAAGATGCTATTAAGTGTATTGCCGGATGTTTCTTCTTCAATGTCATATATATCTCCGTATTGATCCGGCCCGATCCCGTTCTCCTCCAGAGAAACCTTGAACGAGCCCTGCATGACAGTCTCGGTTGCGATCGAAGCGCCCTCTAAATCAATAGCTTTCTTCTTTGTCTTTTGGAGAAGTCCCTTAAGAAACGGGGGAATTCGATAAAATTCTGGATTATAGGGCCAGTAATTACCGTGCATGTTGAATAAACCGCTTCCTTCCAAAAGGGCAAAATAATTTGCCTTAATATATCAAAGGAAAGATTTCTTCAACTAATAGGAACTGGAATAGAACTAATTATGGTGTGCCCGAGTTGCGGGAGCGCACACTTGAGAAAGTAAAATGCATAAGCGTTCCGCTGTTAACCCTACCGGCAGGATCTCACTCCAGATTCAGCGCAGCGGCAAGCAATCGTTTCGTATATTCTTCCTTTGGCTTCGAGAAAATCTCCGTTGTAAACCCCTGCTCGACCATTTTGCCGTTTTGCATTACGACGACGCGGTGCGCGAGGGCGCGGACGACACGCAGGTCATGGCTGATGAACATGAAGGCGATGCCGTGCTTGCGTTGCAGGCTTCGCAAGAGCTCGACAATCTGCGACTGCACAGACATGTCAAGCGCGGAGGTGGGCTCGTCGAGGACGATGAATTTAGGTTTCAAAATTGCCGCGCGCGCGATTGAGAGCCTTTGCCTTTGGCCGCCTGAAAACTCGTGCGGGAAGCGGAAACGCGTTTCGGGATCAAGATCGACTTCGCGCATCGCTTCGATTATTCGGCGTTCTCTTTCGCTTTCCGAAACGCACAGGCGGTTGATGTCCAGTCCTTCGGCTACGATGTCTCCTGCCGTCATGCGCGGGCTTAGGCTGCCGTAGGGGTCTTGAAAGACGACTTGCATCGAAGGCCTGAGCGCGCGGAGGGCCGCCTTCGACAGGTGCGGGATTTCATGTCCCAGGAAGACCACCTGCCCTTCGGACTTGATAAGCCTGAGCAGCGCGAGGCCTAGCGTCGTTTTGCCGGAGCCTGATTCTCCGACGACGCCGAGCGTTTCGCCTTCGCGCACGAAGAGCGAAAGTCCGTCCACGGCGCGAACGGTGTCGGAAGGCTTGCCGAAGACGCCCCTCTTGATGGGAAAGTGGGCTTTCAGGTTATCGACGCGCAAGACTTCGGATGCGGCGGGCGATATCGGCGCGGCGGAACCTTTCGGCTCGGAGGCCAGAAGCATCTTGGTATACGCATGCTGGGGGGCGGCAAAAATTTTCTTCGTTTCGCCTTGCTCGACAATTTCTCCTTTTTGCATCACGCAGACTTTGTCCGCTATTTTTCGGACGATGCCGAGGTCGTGCGTGATCAGGAGCAGCGCCATTCCGAGCCTTTGCTGCAAATCCTTTAGCAGCTTCAGGATCTGCGCTTGAATAGTTACGTCAAGCGCCGTCGTCGGCTCGTCGGCGATCAGCAGGCCGGGGTCGTTCGCAAGCGCCATCGCGATCATGACACGCTGCCGCTGCCCGCCCGAAAGCTCGTGAGGGTATGCGCGAAGTCGCTTTTCCGGGTCGGGCAACGCGACAAGGCGAAGCAATTCGAGCGTTCGCTTGCGCGCGTCGGCAGGCTTCAGGCCTTTATGAAGCCATAAGACTTCGGCAATCTGTTTCTCGATCGTGTGCAGCGGATTGAGCGAGGTCATCGGCTCTTGGAAGATCATGCCGATGCGGTTGCCTCGAATGGAGAGGAGAACTTTTTCGGAAGCGCGGACGACTTCTTGACCGTCGAAGACGATGCTTCCGGATGGGTGCTTCGCGTGCGGATAGGGCAGCAGTTGCAACAGCGACAAGGCCGTGACCGACTTGCCCGAGCCGGATTCGCCGACGAGCGCCATCGTTTCGCCGCGCTCGATTTGGAACGATACGCCGCGCACGGCGGGAAAAGCGCGGGCTCCTTCGCCGAAGGTCACGCTCAGGTTTTTGACGGATAGCAGGCTCATTTATTTGCTCCCCGTCGTTTTGCGCGGATCGAACGCGTCGCGCACGGCTTCACCCGTAAATATCAGGAGCGTCAGCATCGCGGCGATCACGCAAAATGCGCTGATGCCGAGCCATGGAGCTTGAAGATTGTTTTTTCCTTGATTAAGCAATTCGCCGAGCGAGGGAGACCCCGGCGGCAGTCCTAGCCCAAGGTAATCCAGCGCCGTTAACGTCGAGATCGAATGGTCGAGGATGAATGGCATCAGGGTCAGCGTCGCTACCATCGCGTTGGGCAGGATGTGCTTGGCCATGATACGGACGTCGCTGGCTCCCAAGGCGCGGGCGGCGCGGACGTAGTCGAAGTTCCGCGTCTTCAGAAACTCGGCGCGCACAACGTGGGTTAGCGACATCCATGAAAACAGGAGCATCAGAATCAACAGCCACCAGAAATTCGGCTGCACAAGGCTTGCCATGATGATGAGAAGGTAGAGGACCGGCATCCCGCCCCAGATCTCGATGAACCGCTGCATGAAAAGGTCGGTCTTGCCTCCAAAGTAGCCTTGGACGGCTCCGGCGGCGATGCCCACCACGGACGTCAAGGCCGTGAGCGTCAGCCCGAACAGGACGGAAATGCGGAAGCCGTAGATGATGCGGGCAAGGACATCCCGTCCTTGGTCGTCGGTACCAAGCCAATTGTCTCGGGAAGGCGGCGACGGCGCGGGCTCCTGGAGGTCGTAGTTGATGGTGTTATAGGAGAAAGGTATAGGCGGCCAGATCATCCAGCCTTTGGCGTCGATGAGCTTTTTGACATAGGGGTCGCGGTAACGCGTCTCGGTTTCAAAATCTCCGCCAAATGCCGTTTCGGGATAACTCGAAAAGATGGGAAAGTAGTATTTGCCATCAAACTTCACGAGCAGCGGATTATCGTTGGCAATGAATTCGGCTCCGAGAGCCAGAAAGAACAATACGAGAAAAAGGCACAGAGACCAAAAACCGCGCTTGTTGGCTCGGAAGTTGGCCCAGCGGCGGCAAGCAAGAGAAGATGGTTTTCGCAGGAAAAGCATCAGGTATTGTTATCAGAAAAGGATTCGCAAGTCAGCATTCGGAATTCAGAAGCTCTGCGGTGGTTTACCGTATGTGCGCCTTAAACAACGACTAGAGCAATAGCCGATGAAGTGGAATCGCTATCAGAAAGAAGCGCCTGCTTTTTGTGAACAAAAACAAATGGGATCCCCGCCTTCGCGGGGATGACGGGGGTTCTATTTGAACAAATTATGCTCAAACTCATAGCTCTGATTAATTTGTCTATCCGCGCAGAAGCGCACCCGTGGCTTTGCTCACAGAAGCAGAGATCCTGGTCGAAAGGTCCTCTATTTCCGCATCGGTCAGACTCTTTTCCGAAGGCTGCAGAGTTACACTAAGAGCTATCGATTTTTTATCTGCCGCGATCTTGTCGCCTTCGTAAACATCAAACACGGCTACGTCGCGGATCAGGGCTTTGTCTGCCGCTTTAACCGCCTGAACAAGCTTTGCCGCAGTCACTTTTCTGTCCACAACAAAAGCAAAGTCGCGCGACACAGGTTGCAAGGCGTCAAGCTTCAGCAAAGGCCGCGCCGTTCCGCTCGACCGGGAAGCGGGAACGTTCGCAAGAAAGATCTCGCACCCGACAGCGGCTCCGGAAACCCCGAGTTCTTCGCGTAGCCCCGGATGAATTTCGCCGAAATACGCCAGCACTGTCGGGCCGAGCCGCAACGAACCCGAGCGTCCCGGATGATACCAGACAGGCGCGTCCGTCGCAACTTGCAAGCTGCCCACGGGCGCGCCAAGCGCGGCCAAAACCGCCATCGCGTCGGCTTTCGCATCAAAGGCATCCACATCGCGGGCGGGGGTCGCCCAATGGCGCGGGGTGCGGCCTGTTCTCATAGCGCCCGCGACGATGGCCTCTCCTTCGGGCGTCGCGTTGGCGAACACCGGCCCTACTTCAAAGAGAGCGGCGTCGGGATATCCCCGGTCCGCGTTGCGTTTCGCCGCCGACAACAGATTCGGCAAAATCGATGGCCGCATTTGATCCAGATCGCTGCTGATCGGGTTGACAATCTTCAGCGCCGCGTCTCCACCGCCAAACGCTTCGGCTTGAGCGTGGGGCAAAAAGGACCATGTAATCGCTTCCATCAGTCCTTGTTCCGCAAGCGTCCGTCGCGCCAGATGCGCCCGCAAGTCCTGCCTGTCGATGGCGGGGCGTGTCACAACATGCTCGCGCGGCAAAGAGGTGACAGGTAGGTTATCGTATCCCTTGATGCGCACGATTTCTTCGACGAGATCCGCCGATCCTTCAACGTCCGGCCTCCAGCTTGGGGGCACGACTGCCAGCGCCTTTCCGTTCTTCTTGACGCCGAAACCGAGCCTCGAAAGGATCTCGATCTGTTCGGTTTCGGGGACATCGATGCCCGTGTGCTTGAGACATTTCTTTGGGTCAAGCTCGATTATGTCCCGGCACGGCTGAACGGCGCCTTCGACTTCCAAGGCGCTGACAATGGAATCCTTTGTTCCGCACAGATCCAAAACAAGCCGCGTTGCGATTTCAATGCCCGGAAGAGTAGACATGGGGTCGATGCCGCGCTCGAACCTGTACCGCGCGTCGGAAGAGATTTGCAGCGCGCGGCCAGTCATGGCGGTGCGCACGGGATCGAAATAGGCGGATTCGATAAAC
>JAQVZU010000033.1 GCA_028708035.1 Alphaproteobacteria bacterium | reverse complement strand
TGTGCCGATGTCGCTAAATCTCCAGAAGCCCAGGCCGAAGCGCTTGAGGTCAACGATCCTCTTGAGCCTGTCAACCGCGTTGTTTTCGACGTGAACGATTTTCTTGACCGCTTGCTTGTGAAGCCATTGACTGAACTTTATCGGTTCGTCACGCCCGGTTATCTGCGCGAGCGCGTCGCGAACATTATCGCAAACATGAACGAACCCGTAATCTTCGCGAATAACCTGATGCAGGGAGAAACCACTGCGGCAGGCATTACGGCCCAGAGATTTGTAGTTAACACTACGGCGGGGGCGGGCGGCATTTTTGAGGTTGCCGAAGATCTCGATCTCCAGAAACAACGCGGCGATTTTGGCCAAACGCTTCATGTGTGGGGTGTCAGTTCAGGCCCCTATTTGGTCTTGCCGCTCTTTGGCCCATCGACTTTCCGCGATGCCGTCGGACTTGGAGTCGATATGGTTATGTCGCCTTGGCAGTGGATCGCAGCCGCAGGCGGCAAGGACACCAAGAACGCGCTTGTATATTCCAGCTTCGCCGCCGACGGCTTAACCCGCCGCGAGCAGAACCTCGAAGCCTACGACGCGTTGCGCTCGGGCGCTCTCGACTTTTACGCCGAAATGCGTAGTGTTTATCGTCAGTACCGCAATAAGCAATTGGGAATCCAGCCTCCGGACACGTCAAAGCTGTTTGATTTCCAGGAGTAAATTCCTCCCCTAACGAAAAACCCGTCCTTAGGACGGGTTTTTTTTATGATGCAGGATACCAAAAAGGGCAGACAACTATCTTTTCATCCAGCTGCCATCAGGAGCTTGATAAGGGCTTCCCGGGCTGAGGTGATTGATAATTTCGCGGGCTGCGAGCCGGGCTATGATATTGACCGGCTGATTGTTCTGTCTGGAGATGCGCGCATATTCTTGCTGGCGTTTTGCATTGATATCGGCAACCAGAACATTTGCTTCGGGCGAAGGCTTGAGCACGACGGCGAAGCCGTCAAGCTTCTCGCCGATAATGCCTTGGCGGCGAGCCTCCTGAAGGTCTAGGGCCCATGCAGGCAGGGCCAAAAGCGCAGCGCCTATTGCCAGCAGAGAGATATAACGAAATTTCATGTGGGCCTCCTGTTAAAACACATCCGGATTTTTGGTGATCGCCTGCTGAACTTCCTTTTGGATTTCGACCTTCACGTGTTGCTCGATATTGACGTTAAGGTTGATCTCAATAGGCTTGTCGGGCGCTTGCACTTGAACCGTCGGCGTGCACGATAGAAGCGTTATGAACGCGGGAACGACGGCGACCGTCTTTTTTATCATTTGACTTGCTCCAAAAACTTTTCGGGGTTGGTCAGCCAAAGCAGATTTTGTTCCACAAAACCTAACACGTCTCCGGACAGGTTCACACTCAATTTCACAGGGCGTCCCCCTTGAGCGGCAGGGTTATATCCTTCGAGGTTCATACGTATCGAAAGGCGGTTATCGTTGCCGGTTCCGGCCTGGATCGAAAGAGCTGAGTAGTGGAAGTCGGCCAGTACATCGCGCACCAGAGCGACCTGCGGGTTGTCGCCCGGAATGGCGTCGGGGGCCATTTTGATAACGCCGGGAGCTTCGCTATTCAATGCGCCTTGGCGGACTTCGACGGTTCCATCCGCTTTCCACACGATTGGAAGAACGCCAGAAATCTCGCCCGTGGCCGTGGCTTTTTCTCCGGTGAGTTGGCGGAGGAGCGCATCTGCTGAAACCTTTTCGACTTTGACGTCGATGGGGACCGAGACGTTGCCCGTGAACGGAATACGAACCTGCTGCACTGAAAGAGCGCCTTCATTCCAAGGCATTGAAGCGTTGCGAAGCGTAAGAAAGGATTTTTCAGAGGCGTTCAGAAAATATTGAGTCATAAAAGAAAGTGTGTATGCCTTGTCCGCACTTGTGAATTCTCCATCGACATCGATTCTGTCGGAGAGGCCCTTCAGTTGGCCCCGGCCTTCAAGCGGAGGGATGGATGTTTGGGCTCCCGAGACTTTTATATCTTTTATCTGCCAATTTCCTTTCCACACGCCGCTGTCGAGCGTCGCATTGGCGAAAGCTCCCCCAGCATCAATCGCAAGATTTTGCACTTTAAGATTCAAATTCTGTCCGCTGTAGGAAAGCAAGGGGATCGGCGTCTTCTGCCAAGACAGGAGGAGGGGGATATTCATTTGCCACTCGCTGGACGCTAGGTGAATCGAACTATTTTCGATCTTCGCAGCATTCAGAGGAATTCCTGCGATTTCGTCTTGGCTTACGGGGATTTCAACCTTTCCTTCCTTTGATCCTTCCGCACCGCTGATGACCCACGAGCCGTTGATGCGCATAATTTGAAGCGCGAGACCTTCAAGATCGAGAGAGTCGGCATTGCCCCTCAAAAGGTCGCTTACGGAATAGCCCATCGTCACATTTTGAATGACAAGAGGCGACTTTTCGCCGATCGACAAGTTTTCAAGTATGACGCTTTTAAAGCCGATGCGCGAGATCGTAAGTTCAACGTTTTGAAATCCTCGCGCTTCCAAACGGCGTTTCAGTTCGCCGCCGATCCACTCTTTCCACGGCACAAGAAAGACTGTGACGCACAAGATAAGCACCAGCGCGACGATAGGCATATACCATAAGAATCGGTGAACTTGTATCTTCATAGGGCCGCATTTATCTCTGGCAGATAATCGTGACCAAAACGAGGCCTAACGATGGCGCCCCGATCATAATTTCGGGAGAAAATTATCGCAATGGCTCTTGCGGGGAAACAGCTCTGCTTTTTTGCGCTCGAAGGGAAACGGATGGCTATTTTACGCGCCATTTCTAAAAATCAAAAAACTCCAATCGAGGCGCGCTCCGCCGTAACGCCGTGATTTTGAAAATGCCAGACATACGAGCAGAAGCTAAATCAAACCCAAAACCGCTCCACAAGGTTAGCGCCATGTATCGGCGCGCGCACTGGAAGATTGGCGATTTGCCGTGGGGACTCTTCGAAAGCTCGCGCGTCGATGCTGAAATTCTGAAAACTGTTAAAGCCGCGGCATTGGTGGAATATGGGGGGCTAAAATACAGTCAATATCTATGCAACGTGTTTTCCGACGATCCAGATTTCAAATCCGCTGCGCAGAGCTGGGGGCTGGAGGAAGTTCAACATGGCGATACGCTCGGGCGTTACGCGGGATTGGCAGATCCTGGCTTTGATTTTAACCGCGCTTATGCGCGGAATGTTTCAGGATTCAGCATTGATGCGGACAAAACCGAATCCATACGCGGATCGCGGACGGGCGAATTGGCGGCGCGATGCATGGTCGAGGTTGGCACGAGTTCTTTCTACACGGCGTTAGCGGTGGCAACAAACGAACCTTTGCTGAAAGCAATTTGCCGCACCATTGCGACAGATGAGTTTCGCCATTACAGTATGTTTTCTTCGTATCTGAAACGTTATGCGGAACGAGAAAATATTTCCCGTCTCGGGCGTGCGAAAGCGCTCCTTTCACGATTGATCGAAGCGGAGGACGACGAACTCGCTTTCGCGTATTTTTCCGCAAATGCTTCGGAGAACGATATCTATGACAGAAAAAAATATATTCGTTTTTATGAAGCGGATGCACTGCCTCTTTACTCGCCTGATATCGTCCGGCATGGCGTCACGCTGATGTTTAAAGCAAGCGGATTTCGCCCGTATTCCGCTGGAGAGGCGCTGGCGAGCCGTTTCGCATGGAATTTACTGCAAAGGAAAATACGAGAAGCGAACATATATGACAAAGACTCTTCTCTTGAATAACGGGTCATAAGCGTGTATATTTTTTAATGTATTTATTTCGCTAAGTTTCAATTAGTTGCCCCTGCTCGGTCGCACGTAGTCATAATTAGAGCGCTTTGCGCAGTTCTTATACATCGCTATCCATCAAAAGGGGGTTGTCATGAAAAGTACACCCGTTTTGATTCTTATGCTGGCTTCGCTATCGTTGGCGGGTTGCGCCGATATGACTTCGACTCAACAGCGCACCCTAAGCGGCGCCGCAATCGGTGCAGGCGCGGGGGCGGCCGGAACCGCTATCACAGGCGGTTGCGTATGGTGCGGTACAGTGCTTGGCGCGGGAGTTGGCGCGGCAAGCGGATGGATCTATGACCAAGCCCGTAAGGGAAGATTCTAAAGTCCGTTTGGTTCTTTAGATAAAGATTAAATCACGCCGTCCCGAGTTCTTTTCCCCCAAAACTCTCCACGGAGGATCTTATGCGTCCTTATCTCTTTCTTTCAGGACTTGCTTTGATGTATCTGGGTTCCGCTTTGGCTCAATCAGTACCTCCTGCCCGTACGGGAAAAACGCTGGCCGAGGCTTGTTCTTCTAATGAACAGTCTTTTGTCATGCGTTGCACCGCCTATCTTGGCGGTGTTGCAGACGGCATGGATTTTTTGTCCGTTTATCAAAAGACACACGAGTCCGCGCTGAACAAATCCAGACTAACGCTCAAACCTTTCATGTTTTGTCACGATCAACCATGGTCTGCGGAAACGCTGCGGCAAACTTATGTGCAATGGGCGAACTCCAATCCAAGCCGCATGCAAGATGATCAATATGTAGTTGCCGTGGATGCCCTTCATGATACCTTTCCCTGCAAATAGGTCTTTGCAGGTAGTAGCCATGAATGGGAAATTTGAGAAGGTTGTCATCCTCACTGGAGCAGGAATTTCGGCGGAATCGGGGGTTCCTGTTTTTCGCGGGCCGGATGGGCTGTGGCACGGAAGGCGCGTCGAGGATGTCGCGACTCACGAAGCTGTCTGCCGAGATCTTTGGGGCGTCAACGAGTTTTTCAACGGGTTGAGGCGGTTCGTTAAGGACGTGAAGCCAAATCTGGCGCACGCTGCCTTAAAAAAACTCGAAGATGTTTTCCACGACGATCTTTTGCTTGTTACGCAAAATGTCGATCCGCTGCATAAACGCGCCGGAAGTTTAAACCTTTTGCCCATGCATGGACAGCTTGAGAGCATTCTTTGTACTGCATGCGGCGATCGCTTTCCGTTTCTTGGAGACGCGACAAAAGAAACACGCTGTCCAGGATGTGGGGCTGCGGGAATGCTAAGGCCCGACATCGTGCTTTTCAATGAGATGCCATATTTCATGGACGAGATTTACCATGCGCTTTCTCGTTGCGATCTTTTTATCGCGGTTGGGACTTCGGGTTTTGTTTATCCGGCGGCAGGGTTTGTGGACATTGCGGCCAGCGCGGGGGCTTACACGGTTGAGGTCAATCTGGCGGAAACGCAAAGATCTCCTTCCTTTAATGAAAAAAGGACGGGTCCAGCGGGAAAAATTTTACCGCTTTTGGTCGAAGAACTGATCGAAAACAGAAGGGCCGCCTAACTCTGCGATCTGCTTGCCATTGTGGCAGCGATGTCTCGCAGCGTGGGTTCCATATGTGCGCGCTCCCAATCGACCATGTAATCACGTGTTAGCGGAACTGCTTCGTGCTGCTTTGCGAGCTGGATTTGGAACACCATCAGGCAACCGAGGCGGAAAGCGACTTCGCATGAGACGAAGTAATACTCCCACATACGAAAAATGTTCTCGCCAAATTCAGTGACGATCGCTTCACGATGGTCGCGGAGGCGCTCAATCCAGCGTTTCAGTGTTTCGGCGTAGTGGAGTCTCAATACTTCGAGGTCCGTCGCGAACAAGCCCGCCCGGCTTACCGCGGACAAAATCTCCGGCAATGTCGGAAGGTCCGCGCCCGGGAAAATATATTTGCGAATAAACGAATTGATCGGCTGCGGCGGGCCGAACCGGCCAATCGAGTGAATGACACACACGCCGTCGTCAGCCAAAAGGCGATAAAGATTTTCAAAAAATTCATCATAGTTCTTTTTGCCCACATGCTCGAACATGCCGACAGAGACGATACGGTCGTAAACGCCTGGCTCTTGCCTGTAGTCCTTCAATTCAAACGAGCAGCGCTTGTTAAGGCCCGCAGAAAGGGCGCGTTCGCTGCTGATACGGTATTGGTTGGAGCTTAACGTAACGCCTTTGACAATCGAGTGGGTTTCCTGCGCAAGGTAGAGTCCGAGACCGCCCCAACCCGAGCCGATATCGAGGATCTTGAGATTTGGCTTATCAATCATCAGCTTTGACGCGATGTGCCGCTTTTTGTCGAGTTGCGCCTGATCGAGTCCGTTGTTGAGATCGGTAAAATACGCGCACGAGTATTGTCGGTCCTTATCGAGGAAAAGGCTGTAGATCTTATCGGGCATGTCATAGTGATGCGCGGCGTTTTTCCTTGCGCGGGGAATGGGATTGAACTGGGCCGCATTTTTCAAAAGCGGAAAAATGTGCTCGCGCCAGTGAAAAAATGAGTCGTCACCCGTTTCCATGTAATTGGATAAAAGCAGGTGCAAGAAGCCATAGATGTCGCCTTCCTCCACCGTTAGAGATCCATCGACGTACGCCTCGCCCAGCTTCAGGTCGGGGTTTAGCCCCAATAGCCAGTTGAGGTTTTTTCGATGCAGCTTAACCGTTACGTTCGGACCGGACCCGTCACCGAAAACCTGCGTTTTGCCATCCGCTGAAACCACTTTCAGCGAACCTTTTCGAACGACGGTTTTTAGAAGATACTGGAACAACATTTTTCCCCCAATGCTCAAAAATATACCAGAAACGCGCCTGTGAGAGGAGTCGAAATTGCGTGTATTCTTATGGTTCTACTACTTGAGAATCGTCAAGAGTAGCTGGCGCAGGCCGAACGTGGTAAACTGAACTGGCTTACACAGGAGGATACCCCATGCCATCACCCGACGCCGCTTCCGTAACAGTGCTCGACGCCATTTACAGGCGGCGCTCCGTGCGTAATTACACTGACCAGCCGATCGATCGGGAAACTATTCGTGCATTGATCGACGCCGCCATCCATGCGCCTACCGCCATGCACGAAGAGCCTTGGTCTTTCGTTATCATTCAGGACCGGGACATTTTGGACCGGCTTTCGGATGCAGCCAAGGAAGTGGTCAGAGAAAACGCAGGAGCTGGACATACGCCTCGCGACAGGGACGCGTTGGAAATCGTCAATTCAAGCGACTTCCACGTGTTCTATAATGCAAGCGCGCTGATTTTGATTTGCACCAAACTTCAGAGCCCTTCTTCGGTAGCGGATTGCTGGCTGGCGGCAGAGAACCTGATGCTTGCGGCCTGCGCCAAGGGATTTGGGTCGTGCGTCATCGGTTTTTCCATCGGAGCGCTCAATTTGCCAAAATGGAAAGCCGAGTTGGGAATACCAGAGGGCACAACCGTCGTCGCCCCGATCATCGTTGGATATCCGGCGGGCGAGACGCCGGTCGTTGCGCGCAAACCCCCTGATATCCTTTCATGGAAATAAATCCGCAGCCATCGCCTCTTCCTCGCGCCGTCTTGGCTCTCGGACTCGTGAGCCTTTTGATGGACACTTCTTCGGAGCTCATACACAGTCTTTTGCCAGTATATGTAGTGACCACTTTAGGGGCATCAACGCTTTCTCTCGGCGTTCTCGAAGGCTTGGCGCAGGCCGTCGCTTCCATACTGAAAATGTTCTCTGGAGCCTTAAGCGATTGGACGGGTAAGCGAAAAGCTCTGGCTGTCGTAGGGTATGGGCTCTCAGCTTTGACAAAGCCTTTGTTCCCCTTGGCTCAATCCATGGGCCTTGTGTTTACCGCACGCATCGCGGACCGCATCGGCAAAGGGATACGGGGCGCGCCGCGTGATGCATTGATCGCCGATGTCACGCCACTCGAAGTTCGGGGAGCAGCCTATGGTTTACGACAGGCGCTCGATACCGTGGGAGCTTTTCTGGGACCGGGACTCGCGATTTTATTGATGCTATTGTTTAACGATAACATTCGAGCCGTCTACTGGTTTGCAGTTATTCCTGCCTTCGCATGCGTAGTCGTCCTGATTTTGGGCGTCGAGGAGCCTGAGCGCAAGACCGAGGTCAAAAGAGACGCCTTTACAGTAAACCGCAATGAACTGGCAAAGCTGGGCAACGCGTATTGGAGCGTGGTGTTCTTCGGAAGCATTCTGACTCTTGCGCGTTTCAGCGAGGCGTTTCTCGTACTACGGGCGCAAAGCGCAGGGCTTCCGGAAGCATGGCTTCCCATCGTGATGGTCGTTATGAGTCTTGTATACGCGTCGGTTTCGTACCCAGCAGGAAAATTATCAGATCGCGTGGACAGGCGGTTGATTTTAATGATCGGCATGGGGGTTCTTGTGGTTGCCGATTTTGTGCTGGCCTTTGCCTCGACTGTCGGCGGCGTCCTAGTGGGAGTCGGGATTTGGGGGCTGCATATGGGGCTTTCAGAGGGGCTTCTGACGACGCTGATCGCCGATGCCGCGCCTTCTCAATGGCGCGGGACCGCATTTGGTGTATTTAATCTTATCACAGGAATTGTGCTTCTCGTGGCCAGTACGTTGGCGGGATATTTGTGGGAAGCAGGCGGGCCCAAGGCCACCTTTCTCGCAGGCGCGGTTTTCACTATCCTCGCGTTCGCAGGACTTTGGTCGGCGCGGGAACAGAAGCTTTAGTCTTCAAACGGCTTTTCTGTGAAAAGCCATTCCTTCAGTTTTTTCGAGAGTTCATCGTCACGCCGACGGGCCCATTCGAGAAGCATTGCGGCGTGTTCCTTTTCCTCGTCCCGGTTGTGGATAAGAAGCTGTTTCAGGTCCTTGTCTTCACACGTTTCAATCCGCTGATTGTACCAGTCTATAGCTTCGATTTCCTCTTTCAGGGATTCGAGCGCGCGGTGCATGTCGCGAGCTTTGGACGAAAGTTCTTCGGTGGGTTCGTGATAGGTTGTCATGGACGAGCCTCCTTCTGCATGAGAAAGATGCCATCATATCACATCGCTAATCGAGCGTCTTGCGATAAAGCTTCATGGCCAACGCCGTTATCAGCGCCATAAAGATAAACATCGGCCAGAGATGAGGTCCTATCTCTATAAAATCCCCGCCTTTCAGCAAAATGCTCCTGACAATTCGCATAAAGTAGGTGACCGGCAGCATGTTGCCGATGATTTGCGCCCAAACGGGCATTCCACGAAAGGGAAACATATATCCGGACAACAGAATGGACGGCAACAAAATAGCCATCGAAATTTGCATGGCCTGCATCTGGTTTTGCGCGGCAGACGACATCGTGAAGCCGAGCGCGAGGTTACAGATAATAAACACAATCAGCACAGCCGAAAGCAGAAAGAGGCTTCCGATAATGGGAACGTCGAAAAGGAATTTGGCGGCAATGACGATAATGGCCGCTTGAATATAACCTATAGCGACATAAGGGATGATCTTGCCTGCCATAACTTCGATGGGCTTCACTGGCATCGAAAGAAGGTTTTCCATCGTGCCGCGTTCGCGTTCGCGCGTAAGCGCCATCGCCGTCATCATGACCCCGGTCATTGTGAGAACGATGCCCATAAGGCCCGGAACGATGTTATAGCGCGAGAAACCTTCGGGATTATAAAGCCGGTGAATCTGAATCTGAAAGGGGTCGGGCTTTCCCTTAAGATCGGCCAAAACGCCTCGAAAATCCTCGCGCACGATTTGGGTCACGATGCCGTTGAGCGCGCTTAACGCTCCGGCGGAGGCGGTAGGATCAGTGGCATCGGCTTCGATAAGGAGGGCAGGGCGGTCCCCCCGTATGACATCCCGTCCAAAATTCTGTGGAATAGTGACGACAAATTGTACCTTGCCTTGTTGGAGAAGGAGACGCGCTTCTTCTTCCGAGGCAGCTTCGCGTTCGATAACGAAATACTCCGAATTCTTTAACCCCGCCGCAAGGCTTCGCGAAAAGACGCTATTGTCTTGCGAAAGAATCGCCGTCGGCATGTTTTTGGGGTCTGTGTCGATTGCATAGCCAAAAAGCAATAGCTGCACGATGGGGATGACGATCATCATCGAGAAGGTGCCTCTATCCCGGCGAAGCTGCTTCAGTTCCTTGACCATGACAGCCCATATGCGCCTTAAAGATCCGGAGGCGAGTTGCATTGCTATTCCTCCTTGATGCGCGACATAAAATGGATGAAAGCGTCTTCAAGCGATGTCGGAGCTTCGGCGCAAATATATCCCGGCTTACCGCAATAAGTCCGCATGGCTTTTCTCAAGGACTCGGCGTCGGGACCGCTGACGTGCAGCGTATTGCCAAAAAGCGCGCTTGTGGAAACGGCGGGATTGGATTGCAGCTCATTCCTTACTTCTGAAAGGTCTCTGCCTTCAACCGTCCATGTCGTGAGTCCCGCGTGCGCGATAACCTCTTCTGCCGTGCCAGAGGTAACGATACGGCCATAGGCGATGTAAATAATGGCATGGCAGCGCTCGGCTTCGTCCATGTAGTGCGTGCTGACCAAAACCGTGAGGCCTTTCGCCGCGAGTGCATGGATATGGTCCCAGAATTCCCGGCGCGCTTGAGGGTCTACGCCCGCGGTGGGTTCGTCAAGGAGCAGAAGCTCGGGGTCGTGCATGATGCACGCGGCCAGAGCGAGACGCTGCTTCCATCCGCCCGAAAGCTTCCCTGCGAGCTGATTGCGGCGGCTGGCCAGATTGAGCCTCTTTAATGTTTCTTCGACACGTTCATCGGGGTTATCGAGGCCGAACATATCGGCGACAAATTTCAGGTTTTCTTCGATGCTCAGGTCTTCCCAGTAGCTGAATTTCTGGGTCATATAGCCCGTGCGGCGGCGAATTTTTTCGGACTCCGTTCGAACATCGAAGCCTAAGCATGTTCCTTTGCCGAAATCGGGCGTTATCAGCCCGCAAAGCATTCGAATGGTGGTGGTCTTGCCGCTACCGTTGGGGCCGAGAAAGCCATAAATCTTTCCGCGCGGAACCCGAATGGATACTTTGTCAACGACGGTTTTGCCGTTGTACCTTTTGGTCAAAGCCTGAACGTCAATGGCGCAGCCCGCGACGCTCATTGCGTATCCCGCAGGATGTCCACCGGAAGGCCGGGACGAAGCCCGGCGTCAAATTCGTCAGGCTTTGCCTCGACCCTAAAGACGAGTTTATCGCGGGAGCCGACGCTATAAATCACGGGTGGTGTGTATTCGCTTTGGGAGGAAATATAGCTGATCTTGGCCTTGACCGGTTTTGCGCAGCCATCGCAGCTTATGGTGACAGGGCTGCCGAGTGCAAACAGAGGAAGTTTAGCCTGAGGAACGAAAAAACGGATTTTGACGTTTCCCGGAGGAAGGAGGCTCACGACAGGAGAGCCAGCGGAGACGTATTCCCCCGCGAGGAAATACGTGTCTTCTATCACGCTGGAAGCCGGGGCCTTAGGGGCGCTGTCGACAAGCTGTTTTTTAATCTGCGTAACCTTCTGCCGTGCGACATTGAGTCCGGCCTTTGCGTTGTCATAAGCTGCTTTGCGCGCGTCGAAATCGGACTGGCTGACGGCGCCTCCCTTCAAAAGCTTCTTGGCGCGTGTGAACTCGCTCGCGGCGTTGGCAAATGACGTTTTGGTCTGAACGGCTTCCGCATCAGCGGCGCTAAGCGAGGCCTGAAGCCCTGTTTGGTCGAGCGCAAAAAGATCGTCGCCTTCCTTGACTTGCTGCCCTCGCGCGACGGAAAGCGTTTGAAGAATGCCGGGAGTTGTGGGCGCTATGTAAAGAAATTCGCCTTCGACATATCCGTTATAGGCGTTGCTTGCGGGCTTGCAGGAGGCCGCCAATAGGAGGATCAGACAAACGCAGCGTTTCATCAAGCCCTCTATCCGGGTCAGTTTTAACCTTCGGGGAGCGCACCAAGCTTAAGCCCCCATGTCGTCCCCGTTCGAGAGTCTTGGAGAGTTATGCCTAATTGGTCAAGCTTTTCCCTTATTTCGTCTGCCGCCGCATAATCCTTCTTTTGCTTGGCTGTCGCACGTTCCTCGATAAGGGCCTGGACTTTTTCTTCGGTCAAGCCCGCCTCTTCAAGATGCTTAAGGTTAAGCGCCCTGATGAACATGCCCGGGGGCTCCTGCATAAGGCCAAGCACGGCATAGGCATTTCCAATATCATCCCGAATTCTTTGGAAGGCCACCACGACCGCGCCTTTCGGCTGTTTCTTGTCGGCCAACAGCGTATTCACAAATTTACAAATCTGGAACAGGTGGCTGATAGCGAGAGAAGAGTTGAAGTCGTCGTCCATTGCTTCGACGAAGCCGCTTTTAACATTTGCGCTAATGTCGTCGCAAACTGTCAGTTTTTCTGAAGTCGGCGAATTGGCGGCAAGGAACGCATCAATGTCGCCCAAGGTTTTGTAGAAATAATAAAGACTTTTTTCCGAAAGCGCGAATTCCTTGGCGCTGATGTCCACGTCAGCCGAATAATGCCGCGAGAGCATCGCATGCCGGATTACCTCGGGGTGATATTTCCTCAAGGCTTCCTTGATCGTAAGCGTGTTGCCCAAGGACTTGCTCATTTTTTGGCCGTCGATGGTCACAAGGCCGTTGTGCGTCCAATAGCGCGCCAGAGGCTTCCCAGTCAAAGCTTCGCTTTGGGCAATCTCGTTTTCATGATGCGGAAAAATCAAATCCTTTCCGCCCCCGTGAATATCCAAAGTTTCACCAAGGTTCTTGAGCGCCATGGCCGAGCATTCAATATGCCATCCCGGGCGTCCATTGCCCCAAGGCGATTTCCAAAAGATTTCGTCTTTTTTAGCCGATTTCCACAGCGCGAAATCGCGAGGATCTTTCTTGCCCTCCTCAAGATCCTTGCGGACGCCTTCGAGAAGCTGGTCTGGATCTTTCCTGGATAGCTTGCCATAACCGGGAAAGCTCATGACCGAATACCAAACGTCGCCCTTCTTCGAGACGTAGGCATGTTTCTTTTCGATCAATCCCTCGATGAACGCGATGATGTCGGGAATGCACTCCGAGACTTTCGGCTTGCGGTCGGCGTCCTTGACGTTCAGGCGCTTCAAGTCTTCCTCGGACTCGCGGATTTTCTGCTCGGCATAGGCTACGGCATTTACTCCAAGCTGGTTCGCGCGCGCGATGATCTTGTCGTCCACATCGGTGTAATTGCGCACATATGTGACCTTATAGCCTTTGAATCTCAAGTATTTCGAGATCATATCGTAAGCGATAGCTTGCCGCGCATGGCCTATATGACAATCGTCATAGACGGTGATGCCGCAGGCGTACATCCTCACATTGTCGCCTTCGAGAGGAACAAATTCCTCCTTTGTCCTGGTTGCCGAATTATAGACTTTCATTTTCAACCCTGTTCCAAAAAGAACCCGCAGGGGGGCCGATTAATATACATTAAATCACGGAAATTTCTGTAACTATTTTATCCAAAGGCACATCGTTAGACCCCACCGGGATGTGTTCGACCTGCTGGCACGAATAAGCCAGGCCAATCGTCAAGACAGGTTTTATAAGGCGAAGCTTCTTGATCGTCCGGTCGTAATAACCTCCACCGTAGCCCAGCCGGTTGCGTTGGGCGTCAAAGGCCAAAAGAGGGACCAGAAGCACATCGGGGTTCACTCCCTGAGCCCCGGACGCAGGCTCAAGGATGCCCAAGGGATTGGCAAGCAGCAAGTCGCCTTTTTCGTACAAGCGGAAAATCAACGGCTTCTTTTTCCCGGTGATGACCGGAAGCGCGATTTTATGGCCTAGCGCTCGAAGTGCGTCGTCAAGCCGCTCGGGACCCATCTCGCTGCGCACAGGGCTATAGGTGGCGATAATCAATTCCTTCTCAAAGCGAAGGGCGCTTATAAAAACCTCGGCCAGTCTGAGTTCATCGTCAGTCTTATGGCTACAGAGTGCCATGCGCCTTTGGCGCGCCTCGGCCCGTAAGGCCCGCTTTTGATCTTGTAGAGATATGCGGGAAAGCTCGTTCATGGCAGACAGTACCGGACAACCCAATAATTGCTTTCGCCGTTAAAAACGGAACACGGTCCAAGCGAACAAACTTCATCGAAGATTAAATCAGTGGAAGGCACCGCATAGACCGACGGCGTTGATTCCTCCGCGGCCTGCAACAAGCAGGTGGGCGCCATAATACCGAGACCACGGTCACGGCAGGGACAGCTCCCTAGAGGTTCTCATTATCGGCCCCGGGGACTATCTTGCCAATCGAGTCACGCAGGAACCTTCCTTGGCTTTTTTACGCCCTGCCTATCTGGGACGCAAGCTCGGAAACTCTTTGTTTAAGATGATCGACGGCGGCGACAAACAAATCTTCCTGCTTGGTTAACTCTTGAGAAGATTTATTACGCGCTTCAAGCAATTTATCGGCCAACGACAGGCAAGTAAGCATTAAATGCCTGGGCTCCGTGGCGTTACCGATCCGCCCCGCGACCGCTTCCATTTCCTTTTGGACAATATCAACCACTTGCTCAAGGCGCTCTTCTTCGCCGGGGCCGCAGTTGATCGTGTATTCGCGGTTATAAAGCGTGATTTCCAGTTTAACGGTTTTTCCAGACATGAGAATCTCCGATCAATTGCGCAAAATGCGTTCGACGTGTTCAATGGTGTAGTCAAGCCGTGCCGCAACCTTTTGTGTGGTCGCTAAAATTTCTATCTCGCGTTGGCGGCCTTGCTTGAACACCTCATTCTGGCGGCGCAAGGCATCGCGCCTGTTGGCGACGTCGAAAGCTACTTTATCTTCGAGCATGAAAATCGCTTCGTCGAGATCTTCCAATGCCTGCTTGAGCCGTTCCATCTGTTCCTCCGAATCTCTTGACGAAAGGTTATAACTTGGGCAGCTGGGCGTCAATCAATACGGTTAAAAAGCGATTCGATTTTTAGGGACTCCTACCCATTTGGGAAAACTAATTTGTGCATAGAGAACTCCTTGATTATCCGCGGCGCGTCAAACCGCCCATCGGGTCAATCGTTTTTTCGCCCCGGCGCCACTCGAAATACAGTTCCGGCTTGGTTCCTGTTTTGACGGGCAGGACGCCTAACGGTTCTCCGGCGTCAACCGCTTGCCCCATTTCGGCGTCAATTCTTCCAAAACCGGACAGAAAGCTGTGATAGCCGTTATCATGCTGCAAAATCATGATGATCCCATAGCCCCGGAAAGGACCGGCAAAAACAACCTTCCCCGGCGCGGGCGCAACGACAGCCGCGCCCGACGGAGCGGCAAGCATAAGGCCTTGGCTGACGACGCCGTCGGCATCCTTGTCGCCGAAATTTTTCCGGACGGCCCCCGAAACGGGCCACTTGAGGGCAATGCTTGAGACCGGTCCTGCGGGCTTGCGAACGCGCGGAGTCGAAACCTTTTCCATAAGCTGGCGAAGGTCTCGCGCTTCGTCGGCAAGTTTCGCCAAGTGCTGGGCGATTTCCTGTTTCTGCTTCTCGGTGCGGCGCAAAAAGCCTTGGCGCAGGGCGATCATTTGATCCAAATCTTTTTTCTGCTTTTGCAGATTGGCGCGAGCGGCGGAAACAATTCTTTGATGCCCTTCGAGCTTTGCTTGCAGCTCGTAAAGCACCGATAAATCCCGCGCTGCGGCTTCGGCTTTCTCCTTCAGGCGCGGAAGAACGGCCTGAAGAAGCAAGTTTCTGTGGATGTGGTCGGTCCGGGCTCTATCCTGAAGGAAGAGGCTTTCGGGAGGACGGCTTGTGATCTCCATCAGGGCCGAAAGCATCAGCGAAAGCTGGTGGCGCTCTTGAGCCGCGTTTTTGCTTTTGTCGACGATTTCCTGGGTGAGAACGTCCAGTTTGTCCTCAAGCGCTTCCTGTTCGCTTTCTTTTTCCTGAAGCGTTTTGACCGCGTCGATCATGCGCGCGCGAAGCTTTTCGAGATTCTCGTTAGCTTCGGTCGCGGCTGCATCAAGCGCTTGCTGCTCCTGTTTTTTTTCAGCCAGTTGCTCTTCGACTTTTTGCAGCTTTTCGCCCGGTTTTGCGTAAGCGGAGAGGGGGATGCAAAGAACTCCCGCAAACAAAACGAAAAGAAAGAAGCGTTCGTTCATTTCCGCACAATGAGGCTGCTGCCTGTCATAAGCTTGGGCTTGGGCAGGCTCATAAGCTCTAGGATCGTCGGCGCTACGTCGGCCAGCTTGCCATTCTTAAGATGCATAACATCAGGCGCATTGACAAGAATGGCCGGAACCTTATCGAGCGTATGCGCCGTGTGAGGACTTTTCGTCTTTTCTTCGAACATGCGCTCGCAGTTGCCGTGATCGGCAGTGAGAAAAACGACGCCTCCTGCCTTTTCAACCGCCTCGAATACGCGGCCAAGACATTCGTCCAAAGCCTCGACCGCTTTAATCGCGGCGGAAAGAACGCCCGTATGCCCCACCATGTCCGGATTGGCGTAGTTGAGAACGATAAGATCGAACCCCCCCTTTTCGATGGCCTCGACAACCTTGTCCGTGACGAAAGAAGCGGACATTTCAGGACGTAGATCGTAAGTGGCAACTTTCGGCGACGGAATAAGAATGCGCTCTTCGCCTTCGAAGCGATGCTCACGGCCCCCATTGAAAAAGAAGGTTACGTGCGGATACTTCTCCGTTTCGGCGACTCGAAGCTGCTTAAGCCCCGCTTTTGAAACGACTTCGCCCAACGTGTCGTCGATCTGTTTCGGAGGAAACAAAGACGTCATGAATTTTTTCAGGTCTTCCGAGTATTCGATCATGCCTGTAATGGCTGCGAACTTTACTGTTTTTTTGCGCGCGAAACCTTGAAAATCCGGGTTGCAAAAAGCGGCCATGATCTCCCGTGCCCGGTCGGCGCGGAAGTTGGCGAACAGGATTCCATCGCCGTCTTTCATGCCTTCATAGCCATCAAGAGCGATCGGCTTGACAAATTCGTCGGTAATTCCTGCCGCATAACTATCGCAAATGGCTTCGACCGGATCGGTTTTCTGCGCGCCCAAGCCTTGTGCGAGCAGATCGTAAGCAAGTTCGATCCTATCCCACCTTTTGTCGCGGTCCATGGCATAGTAGCGACCGCAAAGCGTTGCGATTTTCGCGCCTTCAATATCGGCGATTTCTTTCTTCAGCTTCGCGATTTGCTCAGCAGCGCTTCGAGGCGGCGTGTCGCGGCCATCCAGAAAAGCATGAATGGCGACAGGCACTGATCTCCCGACAATTTGGGCCAGAACGGCCATATGCTTCTGGTGCGCATGAACGCCTCCCGGAGAAGCAAGTCCCATAAGATGACATGTGCCCCCGGTTCTTTCGAGCGCGGCGATAAAATCCTGCAAAGCGGGAACGAAAGGCAGCTTTCCGTCTTCGATAATGCGGTCGATCATCGGGAGATCCTGATAGATCACGCGGCCCGCGCCAATATTCATATGGCCGACTTCGGAATTGCCGAATTGGCCCCCCGGCAGCCCCACATGCTGTTCTGAAGCATCAAGAAGCGCATGCGGGCACTGATTCCAATATTTAGAGTAAACAGGCGTTCGCGCGCGCGTAATGGCGTTATCCGGGGCATCTTCGCGATAGCCCCATCCGTCGAGAATACATAAGACCACTGGCCGTGGACGAACGCTCATGCCGCACCGTTTTGGAAAAATTGATCCGCCTTTTGTAAAAGGTTTTTTTGTTTAAGACCAGCGTTTCACTTATGGCAAGGAAGAGAAAGACGCTTCCATGTTAAACGACCACGGTTTAGGGTCGAAAGCTTAATAGCTTATCCAAGGATGCTTATGTCCAGAGCCGATTTAGATCCAGAGTCTCAATGGTTCGGCTTTCGCCGCATCAAGGCGGAGCAAAAGACCGGGCTTGTGCGCGAAGTCTTTTCTTCCGTAGCAAACCGCTATGACCTCATGAACGACCTGATGTCGGGAGGGTTTCACCGCCTGTGGAAAAATACGCTCGTGCGGCGCATGGCCCCCAAGGCCGGAATGACATGCCTTGATGTCGCGGGAGGAACAGGGGACATCGCATTGCGTCTTTTCCGCAAAGTTCAAGGCAAAGCGAAGATCATCGTCTGCGACATCAATCCGCAGATGCTAAAGCAAGGAAAAGCCAAGGCGTTGAACAACGGCGTTTTGGGAATCGATTGGGTGGAAGGTAACGCCGAAAAGCTGCCGTTTGCCGACAAAAGCGTCGATCTATATTCCATCGTCTTCGGGCTGCGCAACGTCACGAGGATCGACAAAGCCCTTCGGGAAGCCGCACGCGTTTTGAAGCCAAACGGGAGGTTCTTCTGTATGGAATTCACTTCAGGCGTGATACCAGAGCTAAAGCCGTTTTATGAGGCGTACTGCCTTAATGTCATGCCCTTTCTAGGCGAGGTCGTGGCGCAAGATCGCGGCGCTTACCAGTATCTGGCCGAAAGCATCCTGAGGTTTCCGAAACAGGAAGATCTTGCAAAACGCATGAAAAAAGCAGGGTTAACGGACGTTAAATGGACAAATTTAACAGGCGGGATTGCAGTTATTCATGAGGGGAAGCGGGATTAACTTTGCTAAAAGTCGAAAAATCCTTGCTTTTAAGAGTGATTTTGAGCTATCAACCCCTCCTTCCGCGAGCCGAGGCCCCTTGGACATGCCTGGCCGCTAACCATTAACAAAGGAAAGAAAAATGCCCAAAATGAAGACCCATAGCGGGTCCAAAAAGCGCTTCCGCGTTACCGGCACCGGTCACGTCAAGTCGGGAGCTTCTCACCGCCGCCACTTTATGCGCCGCCGTTCTCAGGACACGAAGCGCGTTTCTCGTCAGGGCTTGATTTTGTTCAAGACCGACGGCGAAAACATCATCAAGTATTTTCTGCCTAACGCGTAAGAAAGGGAACTCACAATGGCTCGTGTTAAACGGGGCGTGACGACCCATTCTCGTCACCAGGAAATGGTCAAGCTCGGCAAAACCTATCGCGGTCGCGCCAGCACCAATTTCCGCGTCGCTATCGAAAAGGTCGAGAAGGCTTTGCGTTATGCCTATCGCGATCGTCATGCCAAGAAGGGCGAATTCCGCGCGCTTTGGATTCAGCGCATCAACGCGGGCGCTCGCGAAAATGGTTTGACCTATGCGCGCTTCATCAACGGCTTAAAGCTGGCCGGGATCGAGTTGGACCGCAAGTCCCTCTCCAACCTTGCTGCTGAAGAGCCGGAAGCGTTTAAAAGCCTCGTCGAAAAGGCGCAGGCCGCTTTGAAAGCTACGAAGTAAAAGCGACTTTATCGAGATCAAAAGCGCCGTTGGAAAATTTCCAGCGGCGCTTTTTTGTTTTCCGGAGGATTTCTCCAGTATATATCTTTGCCTTTCAAGAGTTGGATGAATTCCCTCCCCCTTGCGGGGAGGGTTAGGGAGGGGGGAGTTCCGCAAGAGCAGCTCTTGCCTTATAAACGCTGTTTTTGCGGTGCTCCCAATTCCAACTTTTGAAGGGCAACAAAATTATCCGGCTTTATTAGGAACTTTTCCATGTCCGACTCTGCTTCATCCTTATCGACCGCCGACGATATCGGCTCTTTGAAAGCTTCGCTGCTTACCTCCATTGGGGACGCCTCAACCAGCGCGGCGCTTGAGGAAATTCGCGTCTCGATGCTCGGCAAAAAGGGGCGCATTACCGACCTTATGAAAACCTTGGGGGGGCTTCCTCCGGATCAGCGCAAAACGTTCGGAGCGGCGCTCAATGTCCTAAAAACTGAAATCTCCGCCGCCATAGATGCGCGCCAGAAGATTCTTGGCGCGGCGGCTTTGCAGGAAAAGCTCGCGAAGGAAAGCGTGGATGTGACGCTGTCGCCTCGGCCTGCAAGCGAAGGACGCGTGCATCCGACATCGCAGACAATCGACGAAATAATCTCGATCTTCGCAAGCATGGGGTTCGAAGTCGCCAAGGGGCCGAACATCGAGAGCGAGTATTATAACTTCGAAGCGCTTAATCTTCCTTCGTCGCATCCTGCGCGCGACATGCAAGCGACGTTCTTCTTGCCATCAGAAGGTGAATACAAGACCGTTTTGCGGACGCAAACATCGCCGGTGCAAATCCGCACGATGCTGAAGCAGAAGCCCCCGATCCGCATCATTGCGCCGGGGCGGACCTACCGATGCGACTATGACCAGACGCACACGCCGATGTTCCATCAAGTCGAAGGGCTTGTGATCGATGAAACGACGCACATGGGGCATCTAAAAGGCTGCGTGATGGATTTCCTGCGCGCTTTCTTCGGAATTGACGATTTGCCGGTGCGGTTCAGGCCGTCCTACTTTCCCTTCACGGAGCCTTCGGCAGAGGTTGACATCGGCTGTTCGCGTAAAGGCGGCGAGTTGAAGCTCGGCAACTATGGCGACTGGCTTGAAATTCTTGGCTGCGGAATGGTGCACCCGAATGTGCTGAAGAACTGCGGCATCGATCCTGAAAAATATCAAGGCTTCGCTTTCGGCATGGGCATCGAACGGCTGGCGATGCTCAAATACGGCATCCCCGATTTACGGACGTTCTTCGATGCGGACATCCGGTGGCTAAAGCACTATGGCTTCTTGCCGCTCGATATTCCAAATGCGGCGCTAAAAGGATAATCCCTTATGTCTCTTTACTGGCTGTTTTTCCTGTCGTTGGCCATTGTAGGCTCTTTTGCCTACACCGCAGGCATGAAGTTCGGTGCGCCGACAATGAGTCCATTCGGTTATGCTGTCATCATGAACGTCGTTGTTTTGTCGGCGCAGCTCGTTTTCGCTTTGACTGCCAAATACGGGTTCAAGGTAGATGTGGCTCAGGGTATCAATTCAAGAACCATTAAGTTCGCGATCTTGACGGGCTGCGGCGCGGCGATGGTGGACTTGTGCTTCTTCCTTGCGCTTCGGTATGGATCGGTCGTTTCGTCGCAGATCGTTTGGCAGGTTGGATCGATCCTTCTGATCGGCACCGCTGCTGTTTTGTTTTGGGGCGAGGCGCTTTCGCTTCAAAAGGCTTTGGGCGTTTTGCTCGGTCTCGCTTCGCTTATTCTTATCACTCGGGCTTCTTCATAAGGACTGATTATGAAATTTCCACTCTCTTGGCTTAAGCAGCATCTCGACATCTCCGCCGGTTGCGAGGAAATCTGCGAGAAACTGACCGCTATCGGGCTTGAAGTCGAAGGCGTCGAAGACCCGGGCAAAAAGCTCGCGCCTTTTATTATCGCCGAGATTCTGGAAGCCGAAAAGCATCCCAACGCCGACCGCTTGCATGTCTGCAAGGTATCCACTGGCAAAGAGACGCTGCAAGTCGTTTGCGGCGCTCCCAATGCCCGGGCTGGAATCAAAGTGGTTCTGGCGCGCCCCGGCGATGTTATTCCCGAGAGCGGGCAGGCTTTGAAGAAGGGCTCTATTCGCGGCGTTGAATCCCAAGGAATGATGTGCGCGGTGGATGAACTCGGTATTGGTGACGACCACGAAGGCATCATCGAGTTGGAAGCCGACGCGCCCGTCGGCGGAAGTTTTGCCGCCTATGCCGGATACAACGATCCGGTGATCGAGATCAATCTCACGCCGAACAGGCCCGACTGCGCGGGCGTTTACGGCATTGCGCGGGATCTGGCGGCGGCAGGCTTGGGCAAGCTGAAGCCTCTGGACGCCACTCCCGTCAAAGGAACGGAGGCGAGCCGGATCAAGGTCAAACTTGATTTTCCGGAAGGAAACAAAGCTTGCCCTCTGTTTGTGGGGCGGCTGGTTCGAAACATCAAGAACGGCCCAAGCCCCGAATGGCTGCAACGCAAGCTTTTGGCCGTGGGGCTGAGGCCGATTTCTGCGCTGGTCGATATTACAAATTATCTGACCATCGACTATGCGCGGCCTCTGCATGTCTTCGATGCGAAGAAGATCAAGGGAAATCTGGTTGTGCGCGCGGCGCGCGGCGGGGAAACGCTGAACGCGCTTAATAATAACAACTACGAGCTTCAAAAGGGCATGACCGTTATCGAAGACTCGTCAAAGGACGCGAACGACATCTCGGTGCTGAGCCTTGCGGGCGTCGTGGGCGGAACAAGCAGCGCTTGCGACGAGAGCACGACGGAAGTGTTTATCGAATCCGCCTATTTCGATCCCGTGCGCACCGCCATGACTGGCCGCGCGCTGCAAATCTCTTCCGACGCGCGGTACAGGTTCGAGCGCGGCATCGACCCCATGTCTACTCTTCCGGGCATCGAAATCGCGACGCGGCTTGTTTTGGATCTGTGCGGAACGAAGGATTCCATTGTCAGCGCTTTGGAAGTCGAAGGCGCCGTTCAGCCGTGCAGGGACATAATCGAGCTTGACCCAAAAAAATGTCTCAAGCACACGGGCGTCGATGTCCCCGAGGCCGAACAGATCGAGATCCTTTCGAGGCTCGGTTTCGGCGTCAAGAAGAACGGAAAGGCGCTGGCAGTC